>DAIRVB010000338.1:0-5443 GCA_036803065.1 Streptosporangiaceae bacterium | reverse complement strand
CCGGCCAGGCACTGCTCGCACCAGCCGCAGAAGAGCTTGTTGTACACGGCGACCCGATCGCCGGCGCGCAGCCCGGCACCCTCGCCGACCGCCTCCACCACCCCGGCCGCCTCGTGCCCGAGGGTCATCGGATAGGGATCGGGCTTGATCATGCCGTCGAGGATGTGCAGGTCCGTGCCGCACACGCCGGCGGCGTGCACTCGGACGAGGACATCGCCGGGGCCCGGCACCGGGGTTTCCATGTCGTCCAGGCGCAGGGTCAGGTCCTCGAAGATTCGGGCAGCTCGCATTATCGGCCAGGCTCCTTCCCGGGCAGCGTGTTCCCGGGCAGTGTGTTCCCGGGCAGTGTGTTCCCGGGCAGGGCGCCGTGGCCGGCGGGCACGTCATCGCCGGCGGGCACGCCATAGGCCATGTCCCAGAACTGAACTTCATAGCGGGTCGAGATATCGAAGATCCACGCGAGGCGCGCCACCGCGGCCGTGTCGCCCGGGTCGGCCAGCCGGTCCAGGAGCCCGGTCGTCTCGGCCACGAGGGCCGAGTAATCGCCGTTGCCGAACATCGACACCCAGTCGGCGTACACCGGGTCACCGGGAAGCGCGGCCATCAGCGGCGTGGCGAGTTCGCCGTAGCTCCACTGGCAGGGCAGCACGGCGGTCAGCCCCTCCGCGCAGCTGCCCTGGGCCGACGTACAGAGAAGGTGCCGGGTGTAGGAGTAGGTGACCGGCAGCATGGTGTTCATGGCGCCGATCCGGATCGCGCCGGGCGATCCGCCCAGCCGGCGCAGAAAGGCGACGTTCGACGGGATCTCGGTGCCGGCGATCTGCCGCAGGAAGCGGCTGAGCACATCGAGGGCCTCGGCATCGGGTGCTTTGCCGATGATCAGGCCGATGGCCCTCGCGTAGTCTTCCAGGTAGAGGATGTTCTGCTCGAAATAACGGCGGAAGGTCTCGTGCGGCAGCGTGCCCGCGCCGATCTGGCGCACCATCGGATGGCTGGTCGCCGCCGCCCAGGCCGGCCCTCCCCGCTCCCGCAGGCCAAGGGACATGCTGGAGCCTGGCATATCCGACATAATGCGCAGCACATCAGATCTTATTCTCCCAAGTCAAGCGGATCCCGGCCGGGATCAGGCCTGCTCCGGGGCATCTTCCAGGGCCCTTAGCTGATCGTCCCGGACGCTGCGGATGTGTTCCCTCATACATTGCTCAGCGAGCGCGGGGTCGCGGGCGGCGATCGCTTCGACGATCTTCTCGTGCTCGTCCACCGACGCGTCGATCCGTCCAGGGATCTCGGCGGTGAGCTGGCCGATGCGGGTCAGGTGCGCCCGCAGGTTCTCGATCAGGGCCTGGATCCGGTGATTGCGCACCTGGTCGTAGAGGACAACATCGAACTCCGTTATCAGCGCGGCGAGCTCGCCCCGGTCCTGGCCGCCCTGGTCTTTGCCACCCTGCAGGCGGCGGCTCTCCGAGGCGATGCGTTCGAGGCGGGTCAGGTCCTGCTCGGTCATGGACTGCGCCGCCGCCCGCACCGCGGCATTCTCCAGCAGCTCCCGCAGCTCATAGATCTCGACCAGGTCCTGCCGCGAGTACCTGGTCACGATGGCACCCTTGAACGAGGTCGTCTCGACCAGGCCCTCCTGCTCAAGCCGGGTGAGCGCCTCCCGGATCGGCGTCTTGCTCACCCCGAGCCGGTCCGCCAGCGTGGCCTCCCGGAGAGGTTCACCAGGAGCGAGCCGCAGATCGACGATCGCGCTCTTGAGCTCCTCGTAGACCCAGTCGGTCACCTTGCGGCGGTCGTGCCGGCCACTGAATACCGACTCCAGCCGCGCCCTGCTCTCATCGGCGACGTGATTGGCCACCCTCTGCCCTTTCTGCGACTGGAGCACAGCGACGTGCGCCGATGCCAATCCTAGATAGTCTTTTGCGTGGTATGTGATATTCCGTCACCGGCCTCCGGCGGCCCCGGGCTGACCGCGGCTGACCAGGAGCCGGCGAAGGCCCGCACGGTCGCCATCCGGTCGCGGCCGAGCGGGAAGACATGGACGGAATCGGCCCCGGCGTCGAGCGCGGCCCTGATCTGCCCCGCGGCACGCCGCTGGTTCCCCGCCAGGGCGACCTTCCGCACGAAGTCATCCGGGAGCCCCTGGGCGGCGGCGGCCGCCTCCTGGAACTCACCCCCCGCATAACCGGCCCGCGCGGCCGCCGTGACCTCGCTGGGCAGGCCGGCCAGTGCGCAGATGTGCGGGGCGGTCTGCGGAAACCAGGCCGCGATCGGCCGGGCGTCCGCCAGCGCCGCCGCCTCATCCTCGGCAATTGCCCCGTAGGCGAAGACCGCGACGTGCGGGCGCGGGCGGCCCGCGGTGTCCGCGGCGCGGGCCACCCGGGAGATGGCCCAGTCGAGCGCCTCGGGGAAGAGGCCCACCAGCAGGATCACGCCATCGGCGATCCGCCCCGCCAGGTCCAGGGTTTTCGGCCCGCTCGCGGAGACGAACACGGGAATGCCGGCCCGCGCGGGGAATCGCAGGTGCGCCCCCGTGAGGCTGAACTCGCCCGGGCTCGAACCGTCGGTGCGCAGGTTCACGGTCTCGCCGCGCCACAGCTGCCGGATGGCGCTGATCGCCGCCTCCACGGTGGCCAATCGGCTTGGCTTGAGCCCGAGCGCAAGCAGCGGGCGGTCGCCGGCCCCGATGCCGAGGATCATCCGGCCTGCGGCGATCTCGTCGACGGTGGCGGCCGCCGCCGCGGTGATCGCCGGGTGGCGGGTGGCCGGATTGGTCACGGCCGTGCCGATCAGCAGCCGCGAGCTCCGGGTGGCGGCCAGCGTGAGGTAGGAGTAGCAGTTGCGGGCGTGCAGGGACGAGTCGGTGAGCCACAGGTGATCGAAGCCGAGGCTCTCGATCTCCTCGACCATGCCGCAGAACACCGCGGGCGCGTCCACTCCCTGGAGCACCACCCCGGCCCGTGGTCCGGTCACCCGTGGTTCGGTCACCCGTGGTTCGGTCAAGCCTGCTCCCCCCGCAGTAGGTGGATCGTGTCCGCGAGGGCCATGAGGCCCGCGGGCACCGGATCCGTCTCGATCCATTCCGCTGGGGTGTGCTCACCCTGGCCACGGGTCACGCCGAGAGCGACAGCGGGGATCCCGAGGTCAAGTGCGGCGTTGGCATCGGTGCTGGCCGCGCTGAACTCGGCTGGAAGGCCCGCCCGCCGCAGTGCGGTGACCGCCGCCCTGGCGATCGGGCTCGCTGGGGCGACGCTTCCCGCGGGGCGGCGGCCTAGCTCCTCGACCTCGACGGAGATCCCCGGCGGGACCACGGACACGATCCCCCTGGCCCGCTTCTCCAGGCGCTGCAGCGCTTTGCTGCCGTCGCCGCGCAGGTCGACATCGAACCAGGCATCCCGGGCCCGGGCGTTGATGGCCTCGCCGCCACCGATCAGCCCGACATTGACGGTGCAGCGGGCACCCGCCGTGGCCCGGCCGACGAGCGCGGCCAGCCTGGCCGCGCCGCCCGCGGCCGCGTGCACCGCGCTCGGCGCCTCGGCCCGTTCCCATGCGTGCCCGCCCGGACCGGCGTAGCGAACCCGCCAGCGGACCGAGCCGACACCCGTGATGACGACCCGCCCGAGGTAGTTGCCTTCCACCGCGATCACCGCCGAGACCGGCGCGGGCGGGTGCGCCAGCGCGTGCCTGATCCCGGCCAGGTTTCCGGCGCCTTCCTCACCTACGGTCGCCACCAGCCAGACCGGCCCAGTGTTCGAGGGCGCCGCGAGCAGCGTTGCCACCGCCGACAGGGCGGCCACCCCCACGCTGTCGTCCCCCACGCTCGGCCCGCACAGCCGGCCAGGCTTGGCCACGACCACATGCGGCAGGTCCTCGGGGAAGACCGTGTCGAGGTGGGCGCAGATCAGCACCCCCGGGCCGGGGCCGTCGGCCACCTGCGCCCACACGTTGCCCGCGGTATCGGTGCGCGGCATCCACCCGTCCTCGGCCCACCAGCGGAGCACAAGGTCGGCACGGGCCTTCTCGGCGCCGGTGGGGGCGGGGATCTCGGCCAGCGCGATCGTGCGCCGGATCACGGCCTCGGCGAGATCCCGCGCGGCCGGCGGCGCGCTCACCGGGCCGGTCACGCGGCCACCGCGATACCCTCTTCGACCAGGCGGTCGATGTCGTCCGGGGCCAGGCCGGCCTCCGTGAGCACGGCGCGGGTATCGGATCCCAGGGCCGGAGCGGGCGACGGATAGCCGAGCGCAGCCCGGTCAACCCGCAGCGGCGGGCCGATCACCCGGTACGCTCCGGCGGTGGCGTGCTCAAGTTCCTGGACCGCGCCCAGCGCGCCGACCTGGGGCCGGTGCAGCACCTGCGAGAGGTCCTGCACCCGCGCGGCGGGCACCCCCGCTTCCTCGAACCGGGCCAGCCAGTGCGCCGTGGGTAGCGTGATGAGCACGGCTTCGATCTGCTGGGTCAGCTCGTCCCGGTTGGCCACCCGGCTGGCGTTGTCGGTGAACCGCGGGTCGACGGTCAGATCACTGAGCCCGAGCACGCGGCAGGCACGCAGCCACATCTCCTCGGACCCCGCGCCGGCCAGCACGATCCAGCCATCAGCGGTCCGGAATCCGCCGTACGGGGCGAACGTCGGCGAGTGGGTGCCGAGCAGGCCAGGCACGGCGCCCGACACCATGACGCTGGCGGCGAGCGTGCCGAGGCTGGCCAGCGCGAATTCGAGCAGCGAGGACGACACGAGCCGGCCCACGCCGGTCCGCTGCCGTTCGATGTACGCGCCGAGCAGGCCCAGCGCGCAGCTCAGCCCGGCGCCCACATCCAGCACCGGCGCCCCGACCTTTACCGGGCCCGACTCGGGGGTCCCGGTGACGCTCATGACGCCGCTCTCGGCCTGCAGGATCAGATCGAAACCGCCCTTGGCGGCTTCCGGGCCGACATCCCCGTAACCCGAGATGGACCCGTAGATCAGCGCGGGGAAGCGGGCGTGCACCGACTCCCAGTCCAGCCCGTGCGGCGCCAGGCTTCCCGGCCGCGAGTTCTCGACGAGCATGTCCGAGGTGGCGAGCAGCCGCTCGATCACCGCGCGGCCAGCGGGCTTCCTGAAGTCGATGGCCACGCTGCGCTTACCCGAGTTCAGGGCCATGAACAGGACCGATTCCCCATTGCCGCGCCCGGTGCCGTTGGTGAACCCCGTGCCGTTGGTGAACCCGGTGCCGTTGGTGAACCCCGTGCCGTTGATGAACCCGGTGCCCTGCCAGCGGTACGGATCGCCGGGCGGTATCTCGATCTTCACCACGTCGGCGCCCATGGCCGCCAGCAGCATGGTCGCCTGGGACCCCGCGACGAACCGGGTCAAATCGAGCACCCGCAGCCCGCCGAGCAAGCCCCTGTGCGGGTCACTGTGCGGGTCACGGTGCGGGTCACTGTGCGGGTCACCGCGCATGACGCT
>DAIRVB010000337.1:0-5453 GCA_036803065.1 Streptosporangiaceae bacterium | reverse complement strand
GTTCAGGGTGATCTCGCTGAGCGTCGTCTCGCCGACTAGCTCGGCGAGGAGTTCCGCCTGCCGCTCGCTACGCTGGTCACACCACAGGATCGCGGGCCGGATCACCCGCCGACGGGAGTCCAGGGCCACGAGGCTGTGCATCTGGCCGGTGACCCCCACGCCGATCGCCGTGGCGCCCGGCGGCAGCCGCGCCAGGAGCGACCGCACGCCCCGGGCGGCCGCGCGCCACCACGACCTCGGATGCTGCTCAGCCCATCCCGGCCGGGGCACCACCATCGGGTACCTGACCTCCGCCGTGGCGAGCAGCCGCCCGCCGACGTCCAGCGCGAGCACTTTGCACCCGCTGGTCCCCAGGTCGATGCCGAGGGTGTACTCCACTGAGCCGGCCACTCTGTTAATCCTGGGGGACGTCCCAACGTACCCCGCAGCGGGGTGAGGCAGCTCCGCACGCCGGGGGCCGGGGATCGCGGTCGGCGCGAATCCGCGGTGTCGTTCGGAGCTAGCCGGCGGAAGCTCCGTTGAAGGCGACCGTGACCTGCTGGAACCCCAGCGAGCGCAGCATGCCGGTGAGCATGGCGATGGTGTTCTTCTGAGCCTCGGCGCGGAGCGGGCTCTGCCGCGCGGCGGTCTCGATCTTCTGCTGCGCCAGGATGTAGACCTGCTGCTCGCTGTTCGGGTTGCCGGAGAAGAAGTTCCCGATCCGGTTCAGCAGCCCCTGCTGTTGCGCGAAGACGTAGGACTGCTTCACGTTGAGCACGGCCGGCTCGAGCTGCGCGTTCGGCAGTGTGATCGTCACCGTCTTGTGATCCGCCGACACGTGGAGGGCCTTGCCCTTCAGCTGCGAGAAATCAACGAACGCGATCTCGGTGCCCTGCCCGATGAACAGCGTCTGGCTGCCCTCCAGGAACGATGGCAGGTAATTCGCCTTACGGTTCAGGTCCACGACCACCTGGAAGGCGCCGCTGGCCGCTTCGTACCGGCTCAGTGCCGTTATCGACTTGAGCAGCACTGGCTGGCTGCTGACCGAGGTGGTCTCACCGAACGGGTTCCGCAACTGCGGCAGCAGGTGCACCGCAGACAGCGCGATGACGAGGACCACAACGGCGGCGATCGCTGCCACCAGGCCCGCCAGTCGTCCGACTAAGCCGTGGCCACGCGGCATGCGCGGCACCGGTGGCTCCCTTAGTTCCTGCGTGCGTTCCTGCATGCGCGCCACCCCTTCCCTGCGTCGCAGACGGCCGCTGCGTCTCTCTACTACCCCCGAGGCTCCAAGTGATTCATCCGCCTCCTGCCGGGTACTCGCGAGAATGACGGCACCGGTAGCCGCCGCCGGGCGTACCCGGCCCAGGCGTGGGCGGGCCGGCCGGCAGGATGCGCCCCCAGGAGGAGTCATGCGGCAACAGCGGCGGAGAGTGCGGGTCAGGGGATGCCTGCTGTGGCTCCTGGGACTGGTCGTCGTGCTGCTCGTCTTGTCACTGCTGTTCGGCGGCTTCCAGAAAGGCACCAAGGCGGGCGGCGCCGGTGCTCCCGCGCCGGTCTCGGTCACCGCCAAGCACCAGGCCGATGAAGGAACCCGCGATCCCGGCCACCTTGGTTCAGCCTGACCACGGCGCGGAATGTCGTCGCGCGCCGGGCCGCTCCCCGGTGACTAGATTAGTTGCTTGATCCAAACTAACATATTGCGCGCGTTGTTCCCGGCGTCCCAGCCCCGCGGCGTCGCGCTGGAACCCCGCAGTGTCCCCAGCGCCGCCCCCGGACGGTATTTCCCAGCGCCCGGCCCACGCAGCGCCCCCGCCACCGAGTACTGCGGGAACACCTGACAACTCAGCGGGATCGTCCGGATTTAGTCTCAGGCCGCCGGGCGGTCCGCCGCGCCGGCCACCTTGAGCGCCCACCAGACGAGCGGCCCCTGCAGCGGAAGCCGTGCGTACGCGATGGCTCGTCGCGCCACGCTGCGGCGGCGCCAGTCGACCGCCATCTGAACGTTCGCCGGGAAGACCGCGGCGAACAGCGCTGCGGCGGCCAGGCCCCCGGCCCGTCGGGTCCGCGGATGGGTGATCGCAGCCGCGACGGCGAGTTCCGCGGCGCCGCTGGCGTAGGTCCATGTGCGGGCCGACCCGGGGACCCAGCCCGGCACGATCGTGTCATAGGGCTGCGGCCTGGCGAAATGCGTGATCCCGGCGACGGCCAGCAGCGATGCGAGAGCCAGCGCGCTCCGTTGACCAGCAGGCACAGCGCTCCTCTATCCTCGGCACGGCCCGGCTATGGCCGCGGCACGGCTGGATGGGGCACGGGGCCGGGGTGCTTCGCGGCGAACCCGAGCCAGCCTCGCACGGCGTCGCCGTCAGCGTCCAGCAGTGGCGGCGCCAGGTCGTAGCGTGCCGGGGTGGCAGACATCCGGATCGGGTTCCGCACTGTCGGCACGTCACCGGCCAGCACGACCGGGTCCAGGCCGAGGCGCTCGGCAAGCTCAACGCCGCCGCGCACGTCGTTGATGGGCCCGCAGGGGATCCCGGCGTCGCTGAGAATGGTGAACCATTCCTGCGCCGAGCGTGCCGCGAGCCGCTCCAGCAGCAGGGGCCGCAATTGCTCACGGTTGTCGTTGCGCTGGCCCACCACCGCGAAACGGGCATCGTCCGCGAGTTCGGGCACCTCGAGGACGGCACACAGCTTTCGGAACTGGCGGTCGTTGCCGATCGCGACGATGAGATTCCCGTCCCCGGTGGGGAGCGGCTCGTACGGGAAGAGGCTCAGGTGGGCATTGCCCATCCGCTGCGGGACGACGCCGCCGGCGACGTAGGCCGAGGTCTGGTTCACGAGCGCGGACAGGGCCGTGGACAGCAGATTCGTCTCGACGTGCTGGCCTTCGCCGGTGGCGTCCCTGTGGTGCAGGGCAGCGAGGACACCGATCGCGGAGTGCAGGCCGGTCATGACGTCGAAGACCGAGATGCCGGCCCGGTACGGCGGCCCGTCCGGGCTGCCGGTGAGGCTCATCAGGCCGGACATGGCCTGGACGAGCAGGTCGTAGCCGGGCAGCGAGGCACCGCCAGCGGCGCCGAACCCGCTGATCGAGCAGTAGATACTGCGCGGATTGCGGCCCGACACAGCGTCGTAGTCAAGGCCGAACTTCGTCAGGCCGCCGGGCTTGAAGTTGTGGATGAACACGTCGGCCCGCTCAGACAGCGCGCGCGCCACCGCGGCGTCGGCCTCATCGGCCAGGTCAAGGACGATGGAGCGCTTGTTGCGGTTGACGGACAGGTAGTAGGTGCCGGCATCACCGCGCAGCGGCGGAACCCAGTGCCGGGCATCGTCACCGTCCGGGCCCTCGACCTTGATCACCTCGGCACCCATGTCCGCGAGCAGCATGGTGCAGTAGGGGCCGGCGAGCACCCGGCTGAAGTCGGCGACGACGAGGCCGGACAGCGGGCCGGATGCGGTTTCGCGGGACTCGCCGAGTACTCCTGCGGGCATGCGCACTTCCCAACGCCACTAAGCGGACAGATGTCCGCCACTGTCCCCACGGCACGGCGTGCGTGTCAAGGCGGCTATCCGGCGGCGGGCTTGGCGGCTGGGTCCACCGTGACCTCAACATGCGGCCTGGACTGCCACAGTGCCCATTCGGCCGAGACCTCCCCCGCCGTGCGGAGCAGGCGGGGCAGATGTTCCCCGACGAGGACATCGACGCTGGTCTCGGCCGCGTGCACGATCACGTTCATGGCGGCACGAACGGTCCCGTCGCCATCACGGACCGGCACTGCCACCGAGCGGATGCCCGGAGCGAGTTCCTCGTCAGCGAGCGCCCAGCCGCGTGCCCGGACGGTGCGCATCTCGCCGCGCACCAGCGCGCCGTCCCGGGGCAGGAAGGTCGGCAGCCCGGAACGGCTGGGCTGGGCGAGCGCGGCCTCGAACGCCTCCCGATCCAGGGCGGCCAGCAGCACCTTTCCCTGCGAGGTCCGCAGTGCGGGGAACCGGGTGCCGATCTCCACCCGCAAGGTAATGATCTTCGGGACGGAGGCCCTGGCCACGTACACGATGTCCGAGCCGTCGAGCTGGGCCATGGACGACGACTCATGGGTCTGGCTGACCAGGTCCTCAAGATGCGGGCGGGCGATCTGCCACAGCCCGAGCGCGCTCACATAGGACGTCCCCAGCCGCAGTACTTGCGGAGTCAACGCGAACGATCCGCCCTCGGCGCGGATGTAGCCCAGTTCCTGCAGGGTCAGCACGAGCCGCCGCGCGGTGGGGCGGGCCAGGTCCGCGGCCGCGGCGATCTGGGTCAGGGTCATCCGGGGATGCCGCTCGTCAAAGGAGGACAGGACGTCGAGGCCGCGGGCGAGTGCCTCGACAAAGTCGGGACCGGTGCCGCGTCCAGCCATCGTGCGCCTCCTAGGGCCCCTACCTCGGACGTGACCCTTGACAACTGCCGAAATCAGCCCGCATTATGCCCGTAACGCCGCCTAGCGGACAACTGTACGGCAGGCTGATGACGGCGCAATAGCGATGAGCAGACTGCCTGGGCCGGACGTTGCCAGACCAGCGACGTGGCACATCGCGCCGGTCCCGCCGCTTCGAGGCAAGGAGATCCGCACGATGGCGAAGCTCGTGGCGATCCTGGCCACAACGCACCATCCGTTCTACTACCGCACGAGCCAGCTGCCCGAGTCTGAGGCGCCCCCGTTCGCGGCGGCGTGGGTCAGCAAGGTCAAGGCGTACCGGGAGACGCTGGCCCGGTCCCGGCCGGACGTGCTGGTGATGGTCGGGTCGGACCACTTCCACCAGCTGTGGCTGGACAACATGCCGCAGTTCCTCATTGGCAAGGCACCGTTCTACGACGCCAACTACTACAACGAAGAGCGCGAATTCGGCCTGCCCAGGCTGCTGCTCAAAGGCAACGAGGAACTGTCTGCCTACATCCTGCGTGAAGGCATAGACAAGGGCTTCGACCTGGCGTTCTCCAACGAGCTGCGGGTTGATCACTCCATCACGTGCCCGATCTTCACCGTGCGGCCACAGAACGACCTGCCCATCGTGCCGATCTACACCAATATCTTCGCCCCGCCGCTGCCGCGCCCGGAACGCTTCGTCAAGCTCGGCCGGGCCATCCGGGAGATCATCGATGCCTGGCCCAGCGACCTGCGCGTCGCCGTCATCGGCACCGGGCACCTGTCCCTCGAACTGGGCGGACCCCGCCAGTTCGGCCCGCACGGACCCGACCCGGAGTTCGACGCCCAGGCCGTGGAGTGGATAGCGAACGGCGACATCGACGGCTGCCTGGCCAACGTCACCCTCGACAGCCTGCACGCCCCGGGCAATGCCACCCACGGGTTCATGGACTTCATGCTGGTGATGGGGATAGCGGGCTACAGCAAAGCCGACTACGCGGATCACCTCGACCTGTTCCACACGATGGAGGCCTACTTCACCTGGTACCCGAACGGAGCAGACGCGTGAGC
>DAIRVB010000336.1:0-5468 GCA_036803065.1 Streptosporangiaceae bacterium | reverse complement strand
CCCCGGCGGGCCTGCCAGTCAGCCGCTCCCTGTCGAGCGCTCCCTGCAACAGCAGGGCCGCCGCCGTCTTGTCCACAACGGACCGCCGGTCTCTTGATCTCCGGCCACCGCGGCGCAGCGCGTCGTGCGCGATCACCGTCGTGAAACGTTCATCGACCAGGCGCACTGGGATGGGGGCCAGCCGCCCGGCCAGTCTGCCCGCGAACTCCCTGGCACCGGCGGCGGCGGCGCCTTCGCGGCCGGACAGCCCGGTCGGCAGCCCGACGATCACCTCGATGACCTCATGGCCGATGGCGAGCCCCGTCAGGGCGTCCAGGTCACCCCGGCCACGCAGGACAGTGGTCAGCGGGCTGGCAAGGAGCCCGTCGGGGTCACTCGTCGCCACGCCGATCCGGGCTGAACCCAGGTCAATGGCGAGCCTGACACCAACCCTCAAACGGGAACCCCGCTGGCCCCGAATTTCATCGGCGCAACGGTATGGCTGCAGCACGGTCTCACGCTACGCCACCAGGTCATGTCATGTCCCTCACAACAGCCCGAACCGCACCAAAAGCATCATCAATCGCCCGCGCTGTGTTGTCGCCGAGCGGTGCCCCGCCGCCCTGGGCCACGTCATCCCGGCCGCCGCCGCCACCGCCCAGGATGCCCGCAGCGGTCCGCACCAAGGCGCCAGCCGCCAGGCCGCGCGCACGCGCCGCATCGTTGACGGTGATCACGACGGTGGGCCGGTCGGCCGGCACGCCCGCGACCATCACCACGCCGGCCCGCTGGCTGGGCAGCCGCCCGCGGACGTCCAGCGCCAGCTTGCGGATCCCGTCAGCAGCCGTGCCGTCCGGGACCCGGTGCGCGACGAACGCGACGCCGCCCACGTCCTCGGCGTCGCGGGCCAGGCCGTCCCCGGCGCCGAGCAGCTGGGCGGAGCGGAGCCGTTCAAGATCCCGCTCGGCATCCCTGAGCCGTGTCACCAGCGCCGCCACGCGCTCCGGCAGCTCTTCCCGGCGCGCCTTGAGCTGCTCGGTGAGCTGGCTGACCAGGACGCTCTCCCTGGCCAGGAACCTGAACGCGTCCGTGCCGACGAGCGCCTCCACCCGGCGCACGCCCGAGCCGATCGACGACTCGCCCAGGATCTTGACCAGGCCGAGCTGGCCGGAGCGCGCGACGTGGGTGCCTCCGCACAATTCGCGGGAGTAGTCACCAACCTCCACGACCCGGACCTGGTCCCCGTACTTCTCGCCGAACAGCGCGACCGCGCCCATCGCCCGCGCCTCTTCGATCGGGGTGACGAACGCCCGGACATCGAGGTCGTTGATAAGGACATGGTTCACCTCATCCTCCGCATCGCGGAGTACCGAGGGCGGGACCGCGCCCGCGGCGGTGAAGTCGAACCGCAGCCGGCCCGGGGAGTTCTCTGAGCCCGCCTGGGCCGCCGACTCCCCCAGGGCGCCACGGAACGCACGGTGCACGAGATGGGTCGCCGTATGCGAACGGGAGATGGCCCGCCGCCGCTCGATGTCGATCTCCGCGTGCGCGGGCGCGCCGACCGTTATCTCGCCGGAGGTGACCACCCCCCGGTGCACAACCAGGCCTGGCACGGGCGACTGCACGTCACGCACCTCGAACTCAGCCCCCGAGCCACCGGTCGCGCCGGACACCCGGATGATGCCCGTGTCGGCCAGCTGGCCGCCCCCTTCGGCGTAGAACGGGGTGCGGTCGAGGACGACCTCGGCCTGTGTGCCTGCACCGGCAGCGGCCACCAACGCCCCATTCACCAGCAGCCCGGTCACCGTGGCGTCCCCGGTGATCTCGTTGTACCCGGTGAAGGTGACCGGCCCGGACCGGTCCAGCAGCGCGGCGAACGCCGAAATGTCGGCGTTCCCGGTCTTCTTCTCGATCGAGTCCTGCTTGGCCCGCTGCCGCTGCTCGGTCATGAGCCTGCGGAACCCCTCCTCGTCGACGGCCAGCCCCTGCTCGCCGGCCATCTCCAGGGTGAGATCGATGGGGAACCCATACGTGTCATGCAACTGGAATGCCTGGTCCCCCGGTAGCGTCGCGGAACCACGGCGCTTGACCTCGCCGACCGCCGCATCGAAGATCGCCGACCCGGTGCGCAGGGTGGACAGGAACGCCGCCTCTTCAGCGTCGATGACCCCTAGGATGCGCGGCGTATCGGTACGCAGCTCAGGGAACTGCTCCGCCATGGCGTCGATCCCGACCTGGGCCAGGTCGTGCAGGAAGCGGTCGTCCCCGCCGCCACGCTGACCGCCGGCGAGCAGCCGGAGGTTCCGGATACTGCGGCGCAGGATCCTGCGCAAGACGTAGCCGCGCGACTCGTTGCTCGGCAGCACGCCATCGGAGACCAGCATGACCGACGTGCGGACATGATCGGCTACCACCCGCAGCGACACGTCCGCCCGGTGATCCTTCCCATACCGCTGCTCGGTTAGTTCCGCCGCGCGGTCGAGCACCTTCCACATGGTGTCGATCTCGTAGATGTTGTCGACGCCTTGCAGGATGGCCGCCATCCGCTCCAGGCCCATGCCGGTGTCGATGTTGCGCGCGGGAAGGTCGCCGAGGATCGGCCATCCCTCCTTGCCCGCACCCTCTCCCCGGATGTACTGCATGAAGACGAGGTTCCAGACCTCCAGGTAGCGGTCCTCATCGGCGATCGGACCGCCTTCCCGCCCGTACTCGGGACCGCGGTCATAGTAGATCTCCGAGCATGGGCCGCACGGTCCGGGAACGCCCATGGACCAGTAGTTGTCCGCCATGCCACGGCGCTGGATCCGGCTCTCGGGCACGCCGACCATGTCCCGCCACAGCCGGAACGCCTCGTCGTCGTCGTGGAACACCGTGGGCCACAGCCGGTCCTCCGCAAAACCGAAACCGCCATCGGCTTCCGGCCGGGTGAGCAGTTCCCAGGCGAAAGGGATCGCCTGGTCCTTGAAGTAATCACCGAACGAGAAATTCCCCAGCATCTGGAAGAACGTCCCATGCCGGGTGGTCTTGCCCACTTCCTCAATGTCGGGCGTCCTGACGCACTTCTGGCAGCTGGTGGCGCGCCTGAACGGCGGCGACTGCTGGCCGAGGAAGTACGGCTTGAATGGCTGCATCCCGGCGTTGACGAGCAGCAGCGTGGGGTCCTCGGCAATCAGGCTGGCCGAAGGCACCACCGTGTGGCCCCGCTGCTCGAAATACGTCAGGAAGCGGCGGGCGATCTCTGCCGACTCCATCAGCGGCCATCCTCCCCGTTCTCAGTCAATCCGTGCTCAGTCAATCCGTGCTCAGCCAGTGCCGGGCGAACCTGCTGGCTTCCGAGGGTAGGCGGTGCCTGCCCGGGATGTCGCTCCATATAAAGCTCCATGCCCTCGCGCACATCGCCGACGAAACGGGTCAGATCCCGGGCTCTGGGTCCCGGCGCGATCGAGCGCACGAGCCGGGTCGCCCGGCGGTAGCCGGTCACGCCGAGGACGGCGCCGAGGGTCAGCCAGAACAGCCTGCGTATCACCGCCCGGCCTCCTCCCGCTGCCGCGAAGCGAGGCCGCGCTCCATGGCCTGGGCGGCGACCCTGGCTGCTGGCCCGGCGTAGGCCCGGCGCCCCGCGCTCCCAGTGCGGCCACCGCTGGCGCTGCGACCGGCGCGGCCGTGGTCGTCGCGGCGCAGCTGTGTGGCCCGGCGCACGCCGTAGACCAGGGCGGAGACTCTGGCCAGCGGCGTGCCAGCACCGCTGGCGATCACCCGGGCTAGCGGCGCGAGGGACGTCACCCGGCCGGTCAACTCGGCCATGTTGGCGGTGACCTCGTCCATGCTGGCGGTGATCGCATCAGCCTTGACGATCTGCTCCCCGGCCCTGTCGACCGCCGCGTTGGCCCTGTCGATGGCGAGCTCGCCGCGTTCCCGAAGATCCGCGACCGCACTGGAGGTCTGGGACACCAGTCTGGCCAGCTTGATCAGCAGGTAGACCGCAGCGCACACGCCGATGACCCAGAATGCCGCGGCGATGATCACCGCGACCCAGACCGCGGTTAGCATGGTTTCTCCTGCACCAGCCGACCTTATCGCTTGGCATCCGCCCGGGATGAATCCCGGGGATTCCTCCTGCGGGGCACACGCCGCGAGCCTGACCTGCGGTCAGCTGCCTCCCTGGTCCGGCGCCCGATCCCGGGCCCCGTCCAGAATGGCCCTGATCCGCTCGGCCCGGTCGGTGTAACGTGCCTCGGCGCCGCGGCGGGTTGGCTCATAATACCGGCGCCCGGCCACCTGATCCGGCGCGTACTGCTGGGCGACGATGCCCTCGTCGACGTCATGCGGGTACTGGTAGCCTCGGCCATGGCCGAGGCGCTCAGCGCCTGGATAGTGGGCATCGCGCAGGTGCGCCGGCACCTGGCCGGCCAGCCCGGCGCGGACATCCTGCCCGGCCGCGCTGATGGCCTTCACCACCGAGTTGGATTTGGGTGCGAGGGCCAGGTGGATGGTGGCCTGGGCCAGGTTGATCCTCGCCTCGGGCAGGCCGACGAACTCGACCGCCTGCGCGGCCGCGACCGCCACGCCCAGCGCCGACGGGTCCGCCATCCCAACGTCCTCACTGGCGTGCACGATGAGGCGGCGGGCGATGTACCGGGCGTCCTCCCCCGCTTCGATCATCCGGGCCAGGTAGTGCAGCGCCGCGTCGGCATCGCTGCCCCTGATGCTCTTGATGAACGCGCTGATCACGTCGTAGTGCTGATCACCAGCGCGGTCGTAGCGGACCGCGGCGCGGTCCACCGCCCGTTCCAGGGTGGCAGTATCGACGGACCCGCCCGCGGCGACGCCTAGCGCGGCGGCCTCCAGGTAGGTGAGCGCGCGCCGGGCGTCGCCGCCCGCCAGGCGCACCAGATGCTCGGCCGCGTCGTCATCTAGCGTGATCGCCCCGCCGAGGCCGCGCTCGTCGGTGAGGGCGCGGCCGATGACCTCGCGCATGTCCGCCTCGCCCAGTGGCTGCAGGGTGAGCAGCAGGGATCTGGACAGCAACGGGCCAACAACGGAAAAGGACGGGTTCTCGGTCGTGGCGCCGATGAAGGACACCCAGCGGTTCTCCACGGCGGGCAGCAGCGCGTCCTGCTGTGCCTTGTTGAACCGGTGCACCTCATCGATGAACAGCACCGTCTGGGTACCGGTCAGGCCCAGGTCGCGGCGCGCGGTCTCGATGGCCGACCGCACATCCTTCACCCCGGCGCTCACCGCGGACAGCTCGGCGAACTTCCGCTTGGTAGCCAGGCTCACCACGTGGGCCAGAGTGGTTTTCCCGGTTCCAGGAGGGCCCCAGAGCACCAGGGACATCCCGGCGTCGTGCTCCGCCAGCTTGCGCAGTGGCGTTCCCTCACCGGTCAACTGCGGCTGCCCGACGACCTCGTCGAGGGTCCGCGGGCGCATCCGAACGGCCAGCGGCGCGGCCGCCCTCGCGGCCTCCTCGCCCGCCGCGTCGAAGAGGC
>DAIRVB010000335.1:846-5479 GCA_036803065.1 Streptosporangiaceae bacterium | reverse complement strand
GCCTGCTGGGGCGCCTACATCGTGGCCAGCTCGGCCACCGGACGACGGTTCCCCGGCTCATCCGGCCTGGCCATCGCGATGGTGGTCTCGGCGGTGCTGGTGACACCGCCCGCCGTCGTCGCCGGGGGCAGCGCCATGTTCCGGCCCGCGGTCCTGGCCACCGGGGCCGCCATCGGGGTGCTGTCCTCCGTCATCCCCTACTGGCTGGAGCTGGAGTCGCTGCGCCGGATGCCGATGCGGCTGTTCGGGGTGTGGATGAGCATGGAACCCGCGGTGGCCGCGCTGATCGGGCTGGTCATGCTCGGCCAGCATCTGAGCATGGTGGAGTGGGCCGCGATCTGCTGCGTCATGGCCGCCTGTGCGGGCGCGGCGCAGGGCGCTCTACCATGAGGGACGTGTCCGCCGATTTCCTCTCCCGAATCGAGTCCTGGCGCATCGAGTCATGGCCGGTCGCCAGGGCGGTGCTCGCGCCGACCCCGCGGTCGATGCAGCGGATTGCGCTAGCCGGGGTCATCGCCGACACGGTGATCATGTCGACCGGCGCCGCGGTCCGGCTCAGCTCGTCCGGCCTCGGCTGCCCGGACTGGCCACGGTGCAGCGCAGCCGACGTCGTGGCCAGCAAGAACGCTGGGCAGACATTGCTCAATACCTGGATCGAGTTCAGCAACCGGTTGCTGAACTTCCCGCTGGTCATTATCGCCGCCCTCGTATTCATCGCCGCCTGGCGCTTCCGGCCGGGCGGGGAGAAACGGCGCGACCTGTTCTGGCTCGGAGTGGCCCAGCCCGCCGGGGTGGTGGCGCAGGCGGTCATCGGCGGCATCGTCGTGCTGACCAACCTCAACCCGGCAGCGGTCTCTGTGCACTTCCTGGTCTCCGCCTCGATTGTGGCCGCCGCCGTCCTTCTGCACGTCCGGTGCCGGGAGGGCAGCGCGCCGCCCACGGCGGTGGTCCGGCGTGACCTGCGGCTGCTGTCCGCCGCCCTGGTCGCCGTCACCGGCGTGATGCTCGCGGCCGGCACGGTGGTTACTGGCACTGGCCCGCTGGCCGGCCACGCGGACACGCCCAGGTACAAGCTGCCGCTGGAGGGGGTCACCCAGCTGCACGCCGACGTCGGCTGGCTACTGGCCGGCCTGTCGGTCGCGCTCGTGCTCGGGCTGCGGGTATCCGGTGCGCCGCCGCGAGCCATGCGGGCCGCCTGGATCATGATCGCGGCCTTGGGCCTGCAGGGCCTGCTCGGCTACATCCAGTACTTCACGCACCTGCCCGCCGGGCTGGTGTGGATCCATGTCACCGGGTCCGTCCTCGTCTGGATCGCCGTGCTCCGGGTGTTCTTTAACCTGCGTGACCGGGGTCCGCTGATTCCCGCAGCACCGGAAGCCGCGGCGGCCCTGTCTAACGGGCAAAGGGCGGACCTACCCCCGAGGCAACCGGAGCCTCTAGACCGATAGGCTCGTACCGTGAGCACTAAGGCCAATCTTGACTGGACGGCGACCGATGAGCGCGCCGTCGATCTCATCCGGGTCCTGGCGATGGATTCGGTGCAAAAAGCAGGCTCCGGGCACCCGGGCACGGCGATGAGCCTGGCGCCGGCGGCCTACTTGCTCTTCCAGCATCTACTCAGGCATGACCCGGCCGATCCGAACTGGCCGGGCCGGGACCGTTTCGTGCTGTCCTGCGGGCATTCCAGCCTCACCCTGTACATCCAGCTCTACCTGTCCGGGTACGGGCTGACGCTGGATGACCTGAAGGGCTACCGGACCTGGGGCAGCATCACCCCCGGGCATCCCGAGCACCGGCTCACCCCCGGGGTGGAGATCACCACCGGACCGCTCGGCCAGGGCATCGCCAGCGCGGTCGGCATGGCCATGGGCGCGCGCCGCGAGCGCGGCCTGTTCGACCCGGACGCCAAGCCCGGCACGAGCCTGTTCGACCATTTCATCTACGTCATCGCCTCCGACGGCGACATCGAAGAGGGCATCAGCCACGAGGCGTCCTCGCTGGCGGCCCATCACGAGCTCGGCAACCTCATCGTCCTGTACGACAACAACCAGATCTCCATCGAGGACAAGACCGAGATCGCCAAGTCTGAGGATGTCTGCGCCCGCTACAAGGCCTACGGCTGGCACGTGCAGGAGGTGAGCTGGCGGACCGCCGACGGGTACCAGGAGAACGTGCAGGCGCTCTACCAGGCCTACCTGACCGCCAAGGAGCACACAGAGGCGCCGTCCTTCATCTCGCTGAGCACGATCATCGGCTGGCCCGCGCCGAACAAGCAGGACACCGGCGCGGCGCACGGCTCCGCGCTCGGTGTGGATGAGGTCAAGGCGACCAAGCAGATCCTGCACTTCGACCCCGAGGTCGACTTCCCGGTCGAGGACGAGGTAGTGAGCCACGCGCGCCAGGTCGCCGAGCGCGGCAAGAGCCTGCACGCGGACTGGGAGGAATCCTTCGCCGCGTGGGCCAGGGCCAACTCCGAGCGCAAGAAGCTCTTCGACCGGATGGCGACCCGGCGGCTCCCCGACGGGTGGGCCGAGAAGCTGCCTACCTTCCCGCCGGACGCCAAGGGCATGGCCACCCGCAAGGCCTCGGGCGAGGTCCTGTCTGCCCTGGCCTCCGTGCTGCCCGAGCTGTGGGGCGGCTCCGCCGACCTGGCCGAGAGCAACCTCACCACGATGAAGGGCGAGCCCTCGTTCATCCCCACCGACCACCAGACCTCCATGTGGCCGGGCAACCCGTACGGGCGGACGCTGCACTTCGGCATCCGTGAGCACGGGATGGGCGCGATCCTGAACGGCATCGCGCTGTCCGGCGGCACCCGTCCCTACGGCGGGACGTTCCTGGTATTCAGCGACTACATGCGGCCCTCGGTGCGGCTCGCGGCGCTGATGGAGCTGCCGGTCACCTACGTGTGGACGCACGACTCCATCGGCCTGGGCGAGGACGGTCCCACCCACCAGCCGGTCGAGCACGTGTGGGCGCTGCGCGCCATCCCGAACCTGGAGGTGGTCCGGCCGGGCGACGCGAACGAGACGGTGGTCGCCTGGCGCACCATCCTGGAGCGGGCCCGGCCCGCCGCCCTGTGCCTGAGCAGGCAGAACCTACCTGTGCTCGACCGCTCGGCCGGTAATGGGCAGGGCCTGGAGAGCGCCGAGAAGGTGGTCCGCGGCGGCTATGTGCTGGCCGGCGGGACCGATGTCATCCTGATCGCCACCGGCAGCGAGGTCCCGATCGCGCTCGAGGCCCGCGAGCAGCTGGCCGCCGACGGCGTGTCGGCCCGCGTGGTGTCGATGCCGTGCGTGGAGTGGTTCAACGACCAGGACGAGTCCTACCGGCGTGAGGTGCTGCCGCCCACCATCCCCGCGCGGGTGTCGGTCGAAGCAGGCATTACCCCGCCCTGGAAGTTGCTTGTCGGAGATGCGGGCGCTTCAATTGGAGTAGACCACTTCGGTGCTTCCGCTGATTACAAGAGGCTCTATCAGGAGTTTGGCGTTACCGCGGAGCGGGTAACTGCTGCCGCACACGACAGTCTGGCCAGGGTCAGGGACCGCTAACAGGTATCTGGGGTTAGCCCCGCCCGCTGCAGTGCAGGGAAGGGAAAGCAACCGTGTCAGTTGACGTTCTCGGAGAGCTATCCGAGGCCGGGGTGTCGGTGTGGCTGGATGACATCAGCCGCGACCGGCTGCGCACCGGCAACCTGCAGGAGCTGAGCGACGACTACCATGTGGTCGGCGTGACCTCGAACCCGACGATCTTCGCGCATGCCCTGTCGAACGGAAACGCCTACGACGGGCAGGTCGCTGACCTGAAGACCCGCGGCGTGACGGTGGAGGAGGCGTCCCGCGCCATCACCACCTATGACGTCAGGTGGGCGTGCGACGTGCTGCGCCCGGTGTACGACCGGACGGACGGCCTGGACGGCCGGGTGTCGCTTGAGGTCGACCCGAGGCTGGCCAAGAACACGGCCGCGACCATCGCCGAAGCGCGGGCGCTGTGGTGGATGGTGGACCGGCCGAACCTGTTCATCAAGATTCCCGCCACCATCGAAGGGCTGCCCGCGATCACGCAGGCCATCGCGGAGGGGATCAGCGTGAACGTCACGCTGATCTTCTCCCTTGAGCGGCACGGCGCGGTCCTGGACGCGTATATGGCAGGCCTGGAGCTGGCCGCGGCCGCCGGGCATGACATCTCCAAGATCCGGTCGGTGGCGTCGTTCTTCGTCAGCCGGGTCGACACCGAGGTCGACGGCCGGCTGGACAAGCTGGGTACCTCGGAGGCTAAACCGCTGCGGGGCAAGGCGGCCATCGCGAACGCGCGGCTGGCCTACGAGCTGTTCGAGCAGAAGTGCGCCAGTGAGCGCTGGCAGGCGCTGGCCAGCAGCGGGGCGAATGTCCAGCGGCCGCTGTGGGCCTCGACCTCAGTCAAGGACCCGGCGTTCCCCGACACCATGTACGTCGTGGAACTGGTGGCCGCCGACACGGTGAACACCATGCCCGAGGCGACCATCAAGGCGACAGCCGACCACGGCGAGCTGCGCGGCGACACGATCCATGGCACCTACGACGCCTCCCGGAAGGTCTTCGCCGAGCTGGAGAAGCTCGGCATCGGCTACGACGACGTGGTACAGGTTCTCGAG
>DAIRVB010000335.1:0-836 GCA_036803065.1 Streptosporangiaceae bacterium | reverse complement strand
GTTCTCGAGGATGAGGGCGTCGCGAAGTTCGAGGCATCGTGGAACGAACTGCTGGACACGATCAAGACGAACATGGGGCTCTGAATTCAGATGACCGAACGGGCTCGTGCTGACCGCGCTTGGGGAGGTCCGGCGTGACGGCGGAGCCGGGTGACCCGCAGGGTCTTATCCCGGCCAATCCCAGCGCTATCGCGGAGCAGGCCGAGGCTTCCGCTGGTTCCGCCAACCCGCTGCGCGATCCGCGGGACCGGCGTATTCCCCGGGTGGCCGGGCCGTGCGTGCTTGTCATGTTCGGCGTCACCGGGGACCTCGCACGTAAGAAGCTGATGCCGGCCGTCTACGACCTGGCTAACCGCGGCCTGCTGCCGCCTGGCTTCTCCTTCGTCGGCTTCGCCCGCAGGGACTGGGCGGACGAGGATTTCGCCCAGGTCACCTACCAGGCGGTCAAGGAGCACGCGCGCACGCCGTTCCGCGACTCGGTGTGGCAGCAGCTCAGCGAGGGCGTCAGGTTCGTGTCCGGCTCGTTTGACGACGACGAGGCGTTCGACCAGCTGGCCGCGACCGTCAAGGCGCTTGACGAAGAGCGGGGCACCGGCGGGAACTACGCGTTCTACCTGTCGATCCCGCCCGGTCAGTTCCCCACCGTGGTGCAGCAGCTCAAGCGGAGCGGCCTATCTGACTCCCACGGGCGAGGCTGGCGGCGGGTGGTGATCGAGAAGCCGTTCGGCCATGACCTGACCAGCGCGCGGGCGCTGAACGCGACCCTGGACGGGGTCTTCCCGCCGGAAGCGGTGTTCCGCATCGACCACTATCTCGGCAAGGAGACGGTGCAGAAC
>DAIRVB010000334.1:0-5487 GCA_036803065.1 Streptosporangiaceae bacterium | reverse complement strand
AGGCGCCCGCGAATGAGCGGAGCATGCCGTGAGTTCAACCATTCACAACATCACGTTTGACTGCCCGGTCAGGTCTGAAGGCGGGTCAGGCGGTCTCGGTCCGCGCGGCTGCCGCAAGGCCGAGTTCGGCGATGGAGACCTCGCGCATCTTGAACTTCTGCACCTTGCCGGTAACGGTCATCGGGAAGTCGCCGGTGATCCGCAGATACCGGGGGATCTTGAAATGCGCGATCTTGCCGGTGCAGTAGGCGCGCAGATCCTGCTCGGTGAGGTCCTGGCCGGGCCGCAACTTCACCCAGGCGCAGAGTTCCTCGCCGTACCTGGCGTCGGGCACCCCGATGACCTGAACGTCCTCGATCGCGGGGTGGGTGTAGAGGAACTCCTCAACCTCGCGGGGGTAGACGTTCTCGCCACCGCGGATGATCATGTCCTTGATCCGGCCGACGATGTTGAGATACCCGGCCTCGTCCATGACGGCGAGGTCGCCGGTGTGCATCCAGCGTGCGTCGTCGATCACGCCGCTGGTCTGCTGCGGGTCGTTCCAGTAGCCCAGCATCACGGAGTACCCGCGGGTGCACAGCTCACCGGCGTCGCCGCGCGGCAGCGCCAGGCCGGTCTCCGGGCTGACGACCTTCACCTCAACGTGCGGGTGCACCCGGCCCACCGTGGATACCCGCCGTTCCATGTCGTCGTCGGCCCGGGTCTGCGCGGAGACGGGGGAGGTCTCGGTCATCCCGTAGCAGATCGTCACCTCGGTCATGTGCATCTCGCTGACCACGCGCTTCATCACCTCGACCGGGCACGGCGATCCGGCCATGATGCCGGTGCGCAGCGAGGACAGGTCGTAGGAGGCGAAGTCGGGCAGTGCGAACTCGGCGATGAACATGGTCGGCACCCCGTACAAGGCGGTGCATTGTTCCGCCGCCACCGCGCGCAGCGTGGCCGCGGGGTCGAAGCCCGGCGCGGGGATCACGATGGCTGCGCCGTGCGTGACGGCGGCCAGGTTGCCGAGGACCATGCCGAAGCAGTGGTAGAAGGGCACCGGGATGCAGACCCGGTCATGCTCGGTGTAGCCGCAGCCCTCCCCGATGAAGAAGCCGTTGTTCAGGATGTTGTGGTGCGACAGCGTCGCGCCCTTGGGGAAGCCCGTGGTGCCGCTCGTGTACTGGATGTTGATCGGGTCGTCGAAGGACAGGGTGGCTTCGCGTTCGGTCAGCGGGTCGGCCGCCCCGTCGAGGTACTGCCCGGCGTCGAGTAGGGCACCCCATTCCGCCGACCCGAGGTAGATCACCTGCTCGAGTTCCTCGAGCCCGTTGCGCACCTCATCGATCATCCCGCGGTAGTCGCTGGACTTGAACGCCTCCGCGCTGATCAGCAGCCGGACGCCGGACTGGCGCAGCGCGTAGCTGAGCTCGTGGCTCCGGTAGGCGGGGTTGATGTTGACCAGGATGATCCCGGCTTTGGCGGTGGCGTACTGCACCAGCACCCACTCCGCGCAGTTCGGCGCCCAGATACCGACCCGGTCGCCCGCCTTGAGGCTCGTGGCCATCAGCCCCCGGGCCAGGGCGTCGGAGTCGCCGTCGAGTTCGGCGTAGGTCCATCGCCCTCCGGTGGGCACATCGACCAGAGCCTCGCGCCCGGGGAAGGCCGCGGCGATGCGCTTGAGATTGGCCCCGATGGTCTCGCCGAGCAGAGGCTGCTGTGCGGTTCCGTGGCTGTAGGACAGCTGGGTTCGACCGGTCATGACATGCCCTCCGACGCTGGATGGCACCATAATCCCCGCTCAGCGCCCTAGGGGGAACCTCCCTGGGCCGCACATCAGGGCCGGTGCCTCAGGGTTTGCGTCCAATCCCGCAGTATGCGGCGATGTCCTCGCCGGGGTCCGGGTCATCCGCAGCAGGGCGCCACCGGTTCAGCGTGACCAGTCCGGGCGGCACCATGTCGAGGCCGGCGAAGTACTGCTGGATCTGCGCCCGGCTGCGGGTGGTCTGCCGGCCAGCCATCCGCGCGTTCAGGCGGCGCTGCGTTTCGGCCGCCACCTCCGGCCGGATGTCGGAGGCGGTGTCCGACACGACCAGGTAGCTGCCGGACGGCGTGGCTTCGACCAGCCGGGCGACGATCCCCTGCGGATCGTCAGAGTCGGGAATGTGCTGCAGGACCAGCAGCGCCATGACGGCGATCGGCCGGCTGAAGTCCAGTGTGCGGGACGCGTTCGTCAGGACCGCCGCCGTGTCGCGGATGTCCCCGTCGATGAAGGCGGTATAGCCCTCCCGTGTGCCGGTCAGCAGGGCGCGCGCGTGCGCTAGGACGATCGGGTCATTGTCCACGTACACGACACGGGCGTCCGGCGCCACGGCCTGCGCCACCTCATGCGTGTTGTCCATGGCTGGCAGCCCGGTCCCGACGTCCAGGAACTGCCGTATCCCGGCCTCGCCGGCCAGGTAGCGGACCGCGTGCGCCAGGAACCGGCGGTTGGCGCGGACTCCGAGGAGAATGCGGGGATTGGCCTCGAGCGCACGGTCCCCGGCCTCACGGTCCGCGGCGAAGTTGTCCTTGCCGCCCAGCCAGTAGTCATAGATGCGGGCATTGTGAGCCACACCGGTATCGATCTCCGCAGGCGGGCCCACGTGGGGGGTAATGCCGCGGAACCACGTTTCCGTCAAGGCTGCCTCCTCGGTGCGGCGCCCCCTCGTGACCGACGTCGCCCTTTCGGGCGACATCTGCCCAGTTTTACATTGTGCGCCCGCGACTGTATCGCGGCAGTAGCTCAGGACGCCGGCGGGCACGGCGATCTTTCGTTGAGGCGCGATGCTTTGAGCTGGGTGCGACCACGGGGTCGCGGGCATGCCGTCGCTGGAGTTACTGTCAGATCAGGAACGCGGGAGCCGGATGCGTGCGCAGCCCGCGAAGGCATCCGCTGCTGCTCCTGCCCCGGGAGTGATCATGGGGTCCTGGATTGTCTGGCTGATCCTGGCCGCTGTGCTCGGCGTCGCCGAGGTTCTCACGGCGACGCTGTCATTCGGCTTGATCGCTGTTGCCGCGGTGGTCGCCGCCGTCACCGGCGCAGCCGGCCTCGGCCTGCCCTTCCAGTTGGCCGCGTTCGCCCTCGCCGGGGGCGCCGGGCTCGGCTTGGTGCGGCCGATCGCGATGCGCCACATCAAGCAGCCCCCGCTGCTGCGCACCGGAACCTCCGCGCTGGTCGGCAAGTCCGCCCTGGTGCTGGAGGAAGTCACCGCCCAGGGCGGCCGGGTCCGCATCGGCGGGGAAGTCTGGTCTTCGCGTTCCTACGACGAGTCCCAGGTCATTCCCGTGGGCTCAACCGTCGACGTCTTCCAGATCGAGGGCGCCACCGCGCTTGTGCATCCCAGGGAGTAATCGTGGAAATCGCCGTGCTGATCGCCGTTGTGATCGCGGTCGTGCTCATGTTCAGCTTTGTGTACAAGACAGTCCGCATCGTGCCGCAGGCGCGAGCCCGCAACATCGAGCGCTTCGGCCGGTACCGGAAGACCCTGGAACCGGGGATGAACTTCATCATCCCGTTCGTGGACCGGGTCAAGCCCCTCATCGACCTGCGCGAGCAGGTGGTGGCTTTCAAGGGGCAGCCGGTCATCACCGAGGACAACCTGGTCGTGCACATCGACACCGTCCTGTTCTTTCAGGTCACCGACCCGCGGGCGGCCGACTACGAGATCGTCAACTACATCCAGGCGATCGAGCAGATCACCGCGACCATGCTGCGCAGCGTGATCGGGAACATGGACCTCGAGGAGACCCTGACCTCGCGCGACAAGATCAACACGATGCTGCGCGGCGTGCTTGACGACGCGTCGGGCAAATGGGGGCTCCGGGTCACCCGGGTGGAGATCAAGGCGATCGACCCGCCCAAGAGCGTCATTGACGCGATGGAAAAGCAGATGCGGGCGGAACGGGAGAAGCGCGCGGCGATCCTCACCGCCGAGGGTGTCCGGCAGTCGAAGATCCTCACCGCGGAAGGCGAGAAGCAGAGCCAGATCCTGCGCGCCGAGGGCGACAGGCAGGGCCAGATCCTGCGGTCCGAGGGCCAGGCCCAGGCGATCGGGACGGTGTTCCAGGCCGTCCACGATGGCGACGCGGACCCGCAGGTGCTCGCCTACCAGTACTTGCAGACCCTGCCGCAGCTCGCGCAGGCCGCGGGCAACACGTTCTGGGTGATCCCGAGCGAGGTGACCACCGCACTGAGGTCACTGAGCACCGCGTTCGGCCCGGCGGAGGGCACCAGCCCGCCGGAAGGCCGGCCCGCCCGGCTGGCCGGACCCGGGCGGCTGGCCGCCGCCGCGGCCGCACTGTCCGGCGACGGAGTGAAGGCGGTGCCCGCGGCGAACGGAGAAGCAGCGGGCCCGGCGGAGGCAGCGGGCCCGGCGGACGGGAAAGCAGCGAGCGTAGCGGAGGTAGCCGGCCCGGCGGAGGCAGCCGGCCCGGCGGAGGTAGCCGGCCCGGCCGAGGCAGTCGTCCCGGCCGAGGCAGTCGTCCCGGCCGACGCAGCCGGCCCGGCCAAGGCAGCCGGCGTGGCCAACGGGAAACCGGTCCCGGCTGGGGAGCAGGAATCCGGCGGGCCTGCTGGCGACGTCAGAACCTGACCGCGAGCCCGATGCTCAGCAGGGCGCCGAACGCGAGTTGGAGCCGCCCGGTCATGCCGAGCGCGGCGATCAGCGCCGGGCCGGCCGCCCCCGCCCGCACGGACCGGATGGGTGCCAGCGCGAGCGGCAGCGCGGCGAGGGTGAGCAGGGTAAGCGGCCGGGCCGGGGCCATGGCCACGGCCGCGGCGAACGGAACGAGCACGGCGGCGATGTACAGCGTCCGGGTGCGGTTGTCGCCGAGGATGACGGCGAGCGTCCGCTTGCCCGTCACGGAGTCGGAAGGAATGTCGCGCAGGTTGTTGATCACCAGGAGCGCGCAGGCGAGCAGCCCGACGGGAACGGCGGCCGCCACGGCCAGCCAGGTCAGGCCGCGCATCTCGACAAAGGCCGTGCCGGCCACGGCCGCCAGGCCGAAGAAGGCGAACACGGCGACCTCGCCCAGGCCCCGGTAGCCATACGGCCGGCTGCCACCGGTGTAGGTCCACGCGGCGGCGACCGCCGCCGCACCGAGCAGCAGCAACCACCAGGACGTGACCGCGGCCAGGACGAACCCGGCCAGGCAGGCGACCGCGAAACAGCCCAGGGCCGCGATGAGGACCTGGCGCGGCGGGGCGACTCCGGCCGCGACGAGCCGGACCGGCCCCACCCGGCGTTCGTCGGTGCCGCGCACGCCGTCGCTGTAATCGTTGGCGTAGTTGACCCCGATCTGCAGGGCGAGCGCCACGACCAGGGCCAGGATGCCCCGCCACAGCGAGAAATGCCCGTAGCCGAACGCGACGCCGGAGCCGACCACGACCGGGACGACCGCGGCGGGCAGCGTCCTGGGCCGTGCGCCCCCCAGCCAATCCCGTGCTGCGGCCACTAGGGCGTG
>DAIRVB010000333.1:0-5528 GCA_036803065.1 Streptosporangiaceae bacterium | reverse complement strand
GGTGAAGCTGCGGTCGGCCGATACCGCGAGGTTGTCGCCGCCGTTGTCTTGCAGCACGGCAGCACCCCTCAGGCCGGTGATCGTGCCGCCGATGGCGAAGGTTGGCGCCGGTGGCACGTCGCTGCCACCGCCACAGCCGGCGGCTCGGGCACCATCACCTCGGTGTCCTTCTACGCGAGCACCAGCGCCACCACCAACACCCTGATCGGTGTCTCCACCACCGCCCCCTACGCCGTGCAGTGGACGAACGTGCCGGCCGGCAGCTACTCGCTCACCGCGGTCGCCACCGACAACCAGAACCAGACCACCACGTCCAGCCCGGTCGCGATCACGGTCGAGGGCCCGAGCATCGTGGTCAACCCCACGACGCTGACGGTCCAGCAGGGTCACACGAGCACGTTCGCCGTGGCGCTCTCCTCGCAGCCGGCGGCCAGCGTCACGGTCACGGTGGCGGGCAGCAGCACTGACCCGGACCTGACCGTGTCGGCCGGCGGCACGCTCACCTTCACCACGGCCAACTGGAGCACGCCGCAGACCGTCACCGTCGCCGCGGGAACGAACTCCGCCGACGTGGGCGGGCACGCCAGCTTCACCGCCACGGCGACCGGGTACAACGCGGGCTCCGTCGCGGTGACCGAGTCGGCCGCCAGCAGCGGGTACGACACCTGGTTCACCGCGCTCTACACGCAGATCAAGAATCCCGCCAATGGCTACTTCAGCCCCAAGGGAATCCCGTACCACTCAGTGGAAACGCTGCTCGTCGAGGCCCCTGACTACGGTCACGAGACCGTGTCGGAGACCTACAGCTACTGGCTCTGGCTGGAGGCCGACTACGGGCGGGTGACCGGCGACTGGACCGGGTTCACCAACGCGTGGACGAACATGGAGACCTACATGATCCCCGGCGCGTCCGCGCAGCCCGGGCAGTCCACCTACAACCCGGCCGCCCCCGCGGAATACGGGCCCAACGCGGCGTTCCCGAACAACTACCCGGTCGCCCTGAACTCCAGCGTCCCGGTGGGCCACGACCCGCTGTCCGCGGAGCTCACGTCCACCTACGGCACGTCCAGCATCTACGCGCCGATGTGGATCATGGACACCGACAACCGCTACGGCTTTGGCCAGTGCGAGGACGGCACGTCCACGCCCAGCTGGATCAACACCTACCAGCGCGGCCCGATGGAGTCGGTCTGGGACACGATCCCGCAGCCCGACTGCGACATGCTCAAGTTCGGCGGGCCGAACGGCTTCCTCGACCTGTTCAACAACGGTGGCGGGAGCTTCTCCTCGCAGTACAAGTACACCGACGCGCCGGACGCCGACGCGCGCATGATCCAGGCCGCGTACTGGGCCGACACGTTCGCGAAGTCACAGGCCAAGACCTCCTCGGTCTCGGGGACCCTCTCGAAGGCCGCCAAGCTGGGCGACTACCTGCGCTACTCGATGTTCGACAAGTACTTCAAGCAGATCACCGCGACGTGCAGCCAGCTCGGCTCGGTGGCCTGTCCCGCTGGAACCAGCAAGACCAACGAGGACACCTACCTGATGTCCTGGTACTACGCCTGGGGCGGCGCCAGCACCGGCGCCTGGTCCTGGCGGATCAGCGGCGAGTCGATCCACCAGGGGTACCAGAACCCGCTGGCCGCGTGGGCCCTGTCCACCGACACCAGCCTGATCCCGCTCTCACCGACGGCCAAGGCCGACTGGGCGACCAGCCTGACCACGCAGCTGAACTTCACCCAGTGGCTGCAGTCGTCCGAGGGTGCCATCGCCGGCGGCGTGACCAACAGCTGGGGCGGCAACTACGGCGACGTGTCGAAGCCACCGGCCGGTGACACCACGTTCGACGGCATGTACTACACGCCGACGCCGGAGTACATGAACCCGCCCAGCAACCAGTGGTTCGGGTTCCAGACCTGGCCGATGGAACGGTTCGCGGAGTACTACTACACGACCGGCAACGCCCAGGCCGGGGCGATCCTGGCCAAGTGGGTCGCCTGGGCGCAGTCGGTGGCCACGGTCAACACGACCACCGGGGCGATCTGCCTGCCCGGCCAGCTCAACTGGACCGGCCAGCCTGGTGCGAACTACACCTCGGGAACGACACCGCCGCCCGCGAACACCGGGCTGCACGTGTCGGTGTCGGGCGGCTGCTCCAACGATGTCGGCGTTGCCGCCTCCTTGGCCAAGGTGTACGAGTACTACGCGGCCAAGTCCGGTAACACCGCGGTCGAGACGGCCGCGCAGAACATCATCGATGTCATCCACAAGTTCAACGGAGACTCGCTGGGCTACTCCAACCCGGAGACCCGGACCGACTACAAGAACTTCACCGTCGCCTACAACACGACGAACTACGAAGGCGTGTACATCCCGCCGGGCTGGACCGGAACCTACCCCGGCGGGGTGGCCCTCAGCTCGTCCACCAACACCTTCCTGTCCATCCGGCCGTGGTACACGAGCGATCCTCAGTGGCCATTGGTCCAGGCCTACCTGAACGGCGGCGCCGCCCCGGTATTCCATTACCACCGGCTCTGGACCGAGGTAGAAGTCGCCACCGCGTTCGATTCCTTCGCGCAGCTGTTCCCCAGTGTGCAGCCGCCCGCAGGTTTCTGACGCCAGCTGACCGCGGGGCGCGCGCCCAGTGCCGGGCGCGCGCCCCGCGCACCAATGCCCAACCCACGGAGGACAGCAATGCGCACGATGCGCCGCTTCCTGGTAGCGATGGCGCTGCTCGCAGCGGGGTCCGCCGCGGGCTGCGGCACCAGCAGCAGCCAGCCCCAGCCGGCCATGCCCGCGGTCAAGGGCACGTTCGGCACCGATCCGGTGATAACCATGCCGAACGGCAGCCCGCCTGGGCAGCTGATGGTCCGGACTCTCATCCAGGGACACGGCCCGGTGGTTCAGCCGCGCGACTACGTGCTCTTCAACGTCCAGGGAAAGGTGTGGGCCGGGAACCGCGAAGTCGTTGACAGTTACACCAACCACTCACCGCAGGGCCTGCCGCTGCGATCCGCCATCCCCGCCTGGCGCAGCCTGGCCGGCGAGCGCACCGGCAGCCGGGTGCTGATGGTCGTGCCGCCCAAGGACGCCTTCGGGCCGAAGGGCGATCCTCAGGCGAACATCATGGGCAGCGACACGCTGGTCTTCGTCTTCGACGTGCTGAGCAGCCTGCAGGAGAAGGCGCGCGCCGCGGGCACCGTGATCCCGTACCACCCGGGCCCGGGCATGCCCAGCGTGGCCTGGAACGCCCACGGACCGAAGATCGCCATACCGGCCCAGGCCAAGCCGCCCGCGAAGCTGATCAGGCAGATACTCATCCGTGGCCACGGGCGGCCGATCCAGGCGGGCCAGACCGTCGTCACCCAGGAGACCGGCGTGGTCTGGCATACCGGCAAGGTGTTCGACTCGACCTGGACCCGCGGATTCCCTGAATCGTTCGTGCTCGGGGCCGGCCAGGTGCTGCCCGGGTGGGACAACGGCCTCGGCGGCCTGCCCGTGGGCAGCCGTGTGCTGCTCGTCGTCCCGCCCGCGCTCGGTTATGGCCAGACCGGCCATGCTCCCTACGTCGGCAGCAACGACACTCTGGTCTTCGTCATCGACATCGTGGCCGCCACCTGAGCCCTGGTCCCCCCGCCTGGCTGAGTTCGACCGGCACGCCCGGCTGAGTTCCACCGCCGGCGCCCGGCTGAGTTCCACCGCCCCGTGATTGGCTGAGTTCGACTGTCACACACTGGCTGAGCGCTACGGCACGCGCCGAGCGGAATTCCGGCACGCCGCACTCGCCCGCATGGCGGACTCCCTGGTAGCGGGCTTATGAAACTTTCATCGCTGACCGGCCGTACAGGGGCTCGGAGTCGCTGTGGCCTCCAGCGCCAAGATTGGCTTGCCAAAGAGCCTTGACAGGGCGGCAGATTCCGCACGAATATTCATCAAGGTGTTTCTGTAAAGTAACACTCCGGACACAATTCATCGTTTGGCGGTGCAGGCATCATGCCCGCCCCGAATGGCTAGCGGGCCGATATCTACCGCCGAAGGACAGGCTGGCTAGGAGGCTGGGGTGTCGGGCACACAGACAGAGCCGAGACCCAGGCTGGCGGACGTCGCCCGTCAGGCGGGAGTGTCTCCGGCCACCGCATCACGGGTGCTTACCGGTTCAGCCAGGGTCCGGCCGGAAACGCGGCAGGATGTCGAGGACGCGATCGCACAGCTTGGCTACGTCCGCAACCGGGCCGCCAGGTCGTCGGGATCGCGGCGGGTCGGCTCGATCGCGTTCGTGGTGTGTGAGGACAACGCCCGGGTGTTCTCGGAGCCGTTCTTCCCGCTCATGCTCAGGAGCGTCAGCCGGGAACTCGCATCCTGCGACATCCAGCTCGTGCTGCTCACCGTGCACTCGCCGCGCGACTATCAGACTGCCTCCAGGTACCTGCGCAGCGGTCACGTGGATGGAGCGCTGCTGGCCAGCATGCACGGCGGCCGGCCGTTCGACCTGCACAGCCTCGGAATCCCCGTAGTCCTGGCCGGGCGGCCGTTCGGCGACGACGACGGCGACGAGTTCTCCTACGTCGACGCGGATAACGTCGGCGGCGCCAGAATGGCGGTCCAGTATTTGCTGAAGAACGGCCGCTCGACCGTGGCCACCGTCGCCGGGCCACCCGACATGGCACCAGGGGTTGACAGGCTCCGCGGCTACCGTACGGCGATGGCCGACGCCGGGCTCGCCGACCCAGGCCTGATCGTCTTCGGCGACTTCGGCCGGGTCTCGGCGGAACACGGGCTGTACCGGCTGCTCGACCGCCGTCCCAAGATCGACGCCGTTTTCGTTGCGTCGGATCTGATGGCCGCGGGTGCCCTGCGCGCGCTGCGCCGGACCGGGCGGCGGGTGCCGGAGGACGTGGCCGTCATCGGCTTCGAAGACTCGCCACTGGCGCAGCACACCGACCCGAAGCTGACCACCGTCCGGCAGCCGGTGGAGGCGATGGGCTCCCGGCTGGCCACCGAACTGCTGGGCCTGATCGCCCGGGCCGGGCAGGAGCCCACGCACGTCATCCTGGAAACCGAACTGGTCGTACGCGAATCCGCCTAACCCCGGGCCCACGCCGCCGTTCCGTATACCACCGTCACCCTCCGGCCCTCGCCCCCCGCTTGGTTACATTTCACGTCGTACCCGGCGGCCACCGCCCTGATGCCGCTGGCACTAGCCGTGAACTGCGCGTTCTGTGCCTGGCTGGCGGTCGGCACTGGGGCCGCCCCCGGGCCGCGCTGGACAGCCGATCACGGTTCCCGTACGCACGGATCGAAGCGCTTCGACGCACTCCCCCGCAACGGGGCGTGCCCGCCGCGACTACCCGTGCGGAAGGGAGATCAGCATGCTCGCCAGACCACCAGGCATGCCCGCCAGAAGGTCACTCACAATTCGGGCCAGGCGGGGTGCCGCGCTGCTCGGCGCGGCCGCCCTGGCCGGGGCGATGGCTGCCGCCGCGGGTGCCGCGCCAGCAGCCGGGGCGACCCTGACGGGCAGCGTCACG
>DAIRVB010000332.1:0-5535 GCA_036803065.1 Streptosporangiaceae bacterium | reverse complement strand
GTGCTGGCCCGGGCGCGGAACGACGCCGCGGTGCTGGCCTGGGCGCGGAACGACGCCGCGGTGCTGGCCCGGGCTAGGCCCACAGCTGTCCTTCGAGCCGCGCCTCGGCATCTTCCAGGGTCCCCGAGTACGCGCCGGTAGACAGGTACTTCCAGCCGCCATCGGCAACCACGAACGCGATGTCCGCCCGCTGCCCGGCCGCGTGCGCCTTGGTGGCCATGGCCAGGGCGGCGTGCAGGGCGGCGCCGGACGAGATGCCGGCGAAGATCCCCTCCAGATCCAGCAGTTCCCTGGTCCGCCGCAGGGCGTCCGCCGAGGACACCGAGAACCGCGTGGTCAGCACGGACTCGTCGTACAACTCAGGCACGAAACCCTCATCCACGTTTCGCAGCCCGTAGACAAGCTCCCCGTACCGCGGCTCGGCGGCCACGATCGACACGCCCGGCACGTGCTCGCACAGGTAGCGGCCGGTACCCATGAGCGTCCCGGTGGTGCCAAGCCCGGCCACGAAGTGGGTGATGCCGGGCAGGTCGGCGAGGAGTTCCGGCCCCGTGGTCTCGTAGTGGGCCCGGGCATTCGCCTCGTTGCCGTACTGGTAGAGCATGACCCAGTCCGGGTGCTCCGCCGCCAGCCGCCTGGCCACCCTGACCGCCTCGTTGGACCCGCCGGCGGCGGGTGAGGAGATGATCTGCGCGCCGTACATCTCCAGCACCTGCCGGCGCTCGGCCGAGGTGTTCTCGGGCATGACGCAGATCATCGTGTAGCCGCGCAGGTGGGCCACCATGGCCAGGGATATGCCGGTGTTTCCCGACGTCGGCTCCAGGATGGTGACGCCCGGCGCCAGCAGGCCGTCCTTCTCCGCCTGCTCGATCATGAAGAAGGCCGCACGGTCCTTCACCGAGCCGGTCGGGTTCCGGTCCTCGAGCTTGGCCCACACCCGCACGTCCGGCGCGGGCGACAGCCTGGGCAGCCCGACCAGCGGGGTCCCGCCCAGCGAGTCGAGCAGCGAGTCGTAGCGCATCACATGTCCCGCGATAGTCAGCCAGCGCCGCCGGCCACGGCCGGCAGGACCGTCACCGTGTCACCGTCGTGTACCGGCGTTTCCAGGCCGCCGAGGAATCGGACGTCCTCGTCGTTGAGGTAGACGTTGACGAAACGGCGCAGCCCGCCGTCGTCCACCAGGCGCTCGCGCAGCCCGCCGTGCCGGGAATCCAGGTCGCCGAGGAGTTCGGCGAGCGTACCGCCGGAGCCCTCGACCGACTTGGCCCCGCCGGTGTAGGTGCGCAGGATTGTCGGGATACGGACCTCGATGGCCATGAACAACACTCCTGGGTGAGGCGGTCTCGAAACGGCACGTGCGGACCGGGCGGACAGTCTGCGCGGCGGTCCGCGCGGGCAGCGCGGCTGAGGCTGTCACTGCGTGCCAACCGGGCACCTTACGGGATCATTCCAGCATGTGCCCGTCGGCGACCGCGACATCCTCCTCGGCCACCACCCCTTCGGCGATCCGGAACGAGCGGAACTCCGTCTGCTCCGGGTCCCGCGTCGATACCAGCACGTAGTGGGCATCAGGCTCGCTGGCATAGGAGATATCCGTGCGGGACGGGTAGGCCTCGGTCGCGGTGTGCGAGTGGTAGATGACGATGGGCTCCTCGCCGCGCTCGTCCATCTCCCGCCAGACCCGGAACTGCTCGGTGGAATCGAACCGGTAGAAGGTCGGCGACCGCTCCGCGTTGAGCATCGGTATGAACCGCTCCGGGCGGTCGCTCCCGGCCGGGCCCGCGATGATCCCGCACGCCTCGTCGGGGTGGTCAGCGCGGGCATGGGCCACGATCTTCGCGTGCAGCGCCGGATCAAGCGTCAGCATGAGTCTGAGGGTAGCCGGGGATCCGGTCACCACAACGCCCGCACCAGGGTCTCCTGGAGGTAGGTCAGCCAGTCGTACACCCAGAAATAAGCCGAACGAGGGTCATCCGGTTCCAGCTGGCCCATCCGTTCCTGGAAGTCCTCGGTGATCGAAAGGCGCACGCCGAGTGCGAGCCGGACATCATTGATAGCCCGCAGCCAGGCCTGCGCGTCGTCGGCGGACAACTGGATGTGCCCGCCACCTTCCGGCAGCGTCGCCAGCACGGTGCGGGCCGCGGCTACCTTGCCGGATCGCAGGTCCTGCTCTGTGTACCGGCGGAAATCCCCCGCTGCCTCGGCATCGTCGCGGTAGCCGTCCGGCAGCAGCCGGGCCAGCACCGGGTCCTCGGGCGCGTCGGTCGACGTGCTCAGGCCCAGCATCGCGGCGAACTCCTCGGGGCTGTCCCAGGAGCCCTCCAGCGGGTCCTCCCCGGCAGTGGCCTCCTCGGCAGTGGCATCCTCACCGCGGCCAAGCAGTTCGGCCACCTGGCCGACCAGGGTGCGGATGATCCCGGCCTGTGGCGGCGCGAACCAGCAGGTCACGCCCCGGCGGGTGGCACGGAAACCGGTCACGGGCCCGGCCGCTTCCGCCGCGCCCACCGGATCGTCAGGCTCCCCGAGATGAGGGAAGTCCGCGCTGTCGTCCGGGCCGGTGCCGCTCACGAATCGTGGCTTATCGTGGCCCACAGCCCGTACCCGTGCAGGACCTGTGCGTCGCGCTCCATGGACTCGCGGGTACCCGAGGAGACCACCGCCCTGCCCTTGTGGTGCACGTCGAGCATGAGCTTGTTGGCCTTGCGCTTGGGGTATCCGAACACGGTCTGGAACACATAGGTCACATAGGACATGAGGTTGACCGGGTCGTTCCAGACGATGGTGACCCACGGCGTGTCAGGAGCCGCATCCTGCTTGATCTCCGGCCGCTCCACTTCGGCGGGCGCCACGCTCATTGATCATCACCTCCTCGTATGTCGTCCCCCAAGTCTCTCAGCGCGGCGGCATGCGCCGACACATCCCAGTACATCAGGCCGGGTCAAAATGGCCGCCCGCGAGGTCCGTAGGCTTCCACCGTGACAGATCACTCCGGCGACCAGCAGCCCAGGCCGGCCGACCGGCCCGTCCCAGGGACGGCCGGCCCCGGAACCGGGTTGCTCACCGACCATTACGAGCTGACCATGCTGACCGCCGCACTGCGCAGCGGGGCGGCCGAGCGCCGAGCGGTCTTCGAGGTATTCGCGCGCCATCTGCCGCATGGCCGCAGGTACGGCGTGGTCGCGGGCACCGGCCGGCTCCTCGACGCCCTGGAGCGCTTCACCTTCGGCCCCGATGAGCTCGGCTTCCTGCGCGATGCGCGGATCGTGGACGACGCCACACTGCGCTACCTGGAGTCCTACCGGTTCGGCGGCAGCATCTGGGGCTACGCGGAGGGTGACTGCTACTTCCCTGGTTCGCCGATCCTGGTGGTGCAGGGCACGTTCGCCGAGGCCGTGGTGCTCGAGACGGTCATCTTGTCGATCCTGAACCACGACTGCGCGATCGCCTCCGCCGCGTCACGGATGGTCACCGCGGCGGACCGGCGGCCGCTGATCGAGATGGGCTCGCGCCGGACCCACGAACTCGCCGCCGTGGCGAGCGCCCGCGCCGCCTACATCGCCGGGTTCGCCACCACATCGAACCTGCGGGCAGGCCGTGACTACGCCGTCCCGACCAGCGGGACAAGCGCGCACGCCTTTACCCTCGTGCACGACAGCGAGCGGCACGCGTTCGCGAGTCAGCTCGAGGCACTCGGCACGGGAACGACACTGCTCGTGGACACGTATGACGTGCCCCGGGCGGTCCGCGCGGCGGTCGAGCTGGCCGGCCCCGGCCTCGGCGCGGTCCGCATCGACAGCGGTGACCTGCCTGTCGTGGCGCGCCAGGTCCGCGAGCTGCTGGATGAGCTGGGCGCGCGGAAGACCAGGATCGTGCTCACCGGAGATCTGGACGAGTACTCGATCGCGGCGCTGGCCGCCATGCCGGTGGACGGGTACGGAGTCGGCACCGCCCTGGTCACCGGGTCGGGGGCACCCACCGCCGCGCTCGTCTACAAGCTCGTGGCCCGGGCGGTCGAGCCAGGACCGGCCGGCGTGCTGCGCCCGGTGGCGAAACGCTCGGTGGGCAAGCCCGGACGCGGCGGACGCAAGTGGGCGGTCCGGCACCGCGACGATACCGGTGTCGCACTCACCGAGCTGATCAGCGACGTTCCGCCCAGCCCGTCTCCCACCGACCGGCCACTACTGCGGGCGCTGGTGCGCAGCGGCGAGATCATCGGCCGGGAACCGCTCGCTGCCGCACGGGACCGGCATCGGGACACGCTCGCCGAGCTGCCCGCCTATGCCCTCCAGCTGTCCCGCGGCTACCCGGCCATCCCGACGGTGTTCGGATCAGGCGACGGATAGGAGGGTAGGAGCAGTCCGCGCCCTCCGATGGACGCGCCGCAGGCTGAAGAGCTGCGAAGGCGCGCCCTAGCTGGCCGCCGACTCCATCGCGGCTGGGCGGAAAGCATGCCGGTAGGCGTGCGGGGTGGTCTGACGCCAGAGCCGGAAGTGATGGCGGAGCGCTGTCGCGTTGCCAAAACCAGCGCGTTCGGCGATGAGATCGACGGTCTCGTCTGTCTCCTCGAGCATTTCCTGGGCGAGCAGGATCCGCTGGCCGGTGAGCCAGCGCAGCGGCGTGGTCCCGGTCTCCTGCACGAACCGCCGGGCGAAGGTCCGCGGCGACATGCGGGCCCGGGCGGCGAGCTGGCGGACCGTGACCTGCTGATCGAGATGACGCTCCATCCAGCCGATAACCTCGGCCAGCGTGTCGCAGGAGACCGGGGCGAGCGGGCGGTCCACGTACTGGGCCTGCCCGCCGTCGCGGTGCGGCGGCACGACCATCCGCCGGGCGATGCCGTTGGCCACGCGGGTGCCCTGCTCTTTGCGGACCAGGTGCAGGCAGGCGTCGATGCCCGCGGCGGTGCCGGCGCTGGTGATCACCGGATCCTCGTCGACATAGAGCACCGAGGGATTGACGATCGCGGCTGGGTGCCGGCGGGAAAGCTCCTTCGCGTACCGCCAGTGCGTGGTGCATCGGCGCCCGTCAAGCAGGCCAGCGGCGCCGAGCGCGAACGCCCCGGTGCACACGCTGAGCACGCGCCCGCCGCGGGCCACTGTGGCCCGCATCGTGTCGAGCAGCGCCTCCGGGAACGAGGCCGCCAGCCACTCGTCCGAGACGGCCGAGATCACCACGAGGTCTGCCTCAGCGAGCCGGTCCAGGCCGAAGGCGGTCTCGATGGTGAACCCGACCGACGAGCGCACCGGCCCCGGCTGGCTGGCCACCACGGCGAAGTCGTAGGCGGGCAGCCCGTCATCGGTGCGATCGACCCCGAATACCTCGCACACCACGCCCATCTCGAAGGGCGTGAATCCGTCAAGCACCACCACGGCGACGTTACGTAGCATGAAGCCATCATGCACCCCGAATGGCAGGATGTCTCATGCTATTGGCATTGCTGCCACTGGCCGCAGGCCCGGGTGCGCGGCAGGCTTGCCCCATGAGCAACGCCGACATGAGCAACACCGACTATCGGGCGCGCAGGGTCGTGCCTTT
>DAIRVB010000331.1:4472-5556 GCA_036803065.1 Streptosporangiaceae bacterium | reverse complement strand
GCCCCGCCCGCCTCCCCATTCCCCCTTCACTGCGCCGCCTTCCCTCGTCGCTCGTCCCTCGCTCCTCAGTCCAGGCGACGCCGCGCCCCTCCGGCTCGCTCACCAGCCGTACCCGCTGAGGCTCAGCACGGCCGGCAGGCCCGCGGCCGCCAGCACGACCAGGCTCGTCCGCAGCACCCACCGCTGCGGCCACCGCCGCATGAGCCGCCACGCGACCGCGCCCGCGACCGCCGCGACGCACACGATGGTCATGCCGGCCGCCCAGGCGGTGCGCTCATCCGTGCCCGCGCCGACCCCGTGCGCCACCGCGACCGGCCAGCACGCGTACGCGGACCAGTGCACGAGCCGCCACGCCCGGTGGCCCAGCCGTATCCGGGTCAGGCTGGTCGCCGCCAGGGCGATCAGCAGGTCGAGCGCCACGGCGCCCAGGCCCAGCCATCCCCGCTTGTACGACGAGACGAACGGGATGAACGCGGCACTCAGCTGGATGGAGGTGTAGGAATCGAGCACGGTGGTGCCGATGTGCAGCGCGAGGAACGCCAGCACCAGCAGGGACAGGTTGCGGTGCAGGCCCACCGTCAGGAACCGCGGCCACCTGGGACTGCTGAACCGGCCTGCGGTCAGCACCCCGAGCAGCATGCTGACGGTCAGCAGCAGCAGCGCCACCAGGCCGGCCGCCCGGGTGGCGTACCACAGCCCCGGGCCGCTGAAGCTGACCGTCATGCCGGGCTTCCCGCGGATGCCTTCTCCACCGGCCAGCCGCCCACGGTCGCCACGGTTCCGTCGTGCCGGACCAGCCGGGCCGGGAGGCGCAGTCTCTCCAGCCAGCCGGGTGCCCGCTCGCCGCGGATGATCGACGCTGTGCTGGCCGTGTTCGCGTCCACGCAGTTCGCCGCGGCCACGCTCACCGTCCGCCAGCAGGTGTCCGCTGGCCGCCCGGTGCCGGGCACGACGATGTGATGGAACGCTTCCGCGCCGCGCCGCCGCGCCCTGACCGCGGTGCTCGACGTGGCGAGGCCGCCGTCGGTGATGGTGACGGCGGCCATGGTGACGGCGGGGCACGCGTCCGCTCGGCTGCCCCGCA
>DAIRVB010000331.1:0-4372 GCA_036803065.1 Streptosporangiaceae bacterium | reverse complement strand
ATGGTGACGGCGGCCATGGTGACGGCGGGGCACGCGTCCGCTCGGCTGCCCCGCACGCCGGCGTCGTCATCCGGGCCGAGATCGTCGATCACCCCGATGCACCAGCCACCGGGCGGTGGCTCGCCGGCCACGGAGATGTCACCGCCCAGGTTGACGAGGACACCGCAGCCGACCGCCGCCGCGATCCGGGCGGCGGCCCGGTCGGCGGCCAGGGCCTTGGCGGTCGCGCCGAGATCCAGCAGGACCCCGTCGGGCACCCGGGCGGTGCACCGGACCGGATCGAGCTCCACGGTCCGCCAGCCAGCGGCGGCCGTGACGCCGCGGCCGAGCGCCGTGGTGTCCCTGCGCACCTCCGCGAAATCCCGGTCATAGCCGATCCCCACCAGCGACCGGCCGCAGGTCGGATCGACGTCGCCATCGGTCACCTGGGCCGCGCCCAGCGCGGTGGCAAGTGCATCAGCAAAGAACCGGCTGATCGCGAGACGGCGGCCAGCCGCCCGGTTGAGCTGGGAGAGTTCGGAGTCGGGGCGGAACCGGGAGCAGGCGGCATCCACCGTCGACAGTTCCTCGCCCAGGATGGCGAATGCCGCGGCACGTGCGGCACCGTCGGGTGACGATCAGCGAGACGACGGTGCCCAGTGCCCTGAATGCCAGTGCCTTGAATGCGAGCGCCCTGAACACCAGCTCCTCAGCGGTTTCATCTGAGCGTGTCATCAGCCGGCGTGGGATCCGCTCGATGTGCTCTGCACCGGGCTCGGCGCCGGGGCCGGCGCGGGCGGAGTGGCCGGCGGCGCCAGCGTGGGCGGTGGCGCGGGGGCGCTGCTGGGCTTCGGCGCCGCGACCGCGGCGGAGGGCTGCGCCGTCGGTGCCACGCCCCCCGTGGTGGCGCCCGCAGTGGCGCCCGTGGTGGTGGCTGCGCGGGCCGCCTGGGCCGTGCTACTCACCGGCCTCGGCGTAGCCCTCGTTGCTGAAAAAGGCGAATGGGCCGGCTGCACCGGGGCCTGGCTGCTGGTCGAATGGGTGGGAGCGGTGCGGGCGAACAGGATCGCGAAGGCGGCCGCGGCGAGGGCGCTGAGCTGGGCGCTGCGCCAGGTGAGGCGGGAGAGGCGGCGGAGGCCATTGTCCCGGTCCGTTGCCGCCGGATTAGGCTGGTATCTGTCACGCATAAGACGTCATCACAGCCGATAGCACGTTAAGAGCCCGCCAAGAAGGTCTCAAGAAGGCCTTGCGGCGGCCGGATCCAGGCCGGTGCGGCGGCGGGCGCGATCAGCGCTGGCCCGGCCGGAGTACCGGGCCAGGGGCTGTGCACTTGGGGGGCGAATACACTGGAGGGGCCGCCGCAGCGCGCGGCACTTCCCATCAGCAACGCAAATGAGATTCCTGCATGCTCGATATTCAGGCTCAGATCGCCACCCGCGATGAACTGCGCAACGTAGCCATCGTCGCGCACGTGGACCATGGCAAGACGACGCTCGTTGATGCCATGCTCTGGCAGTCCGGTGCCTTCCGGGCCAACGAACAGGTCGCCGACCGGGTGCTCGACTCCGGCGACCTGGAGCGGGAGAAGGGCATCACGATCCTGGCCAAGAACACCGCGGTCCAGCACGGCGGGCTGACCATCAACATCATTGACACCCCTGGGCACGCTGATTTCGGCGGAGAGGTCGAGCGCGGCCTGTCCATGGTGGACGGCGTCCTGCTGCTCGTGGACGCCAGCGAGGGCCCGTTGCCGCAGACCCGGTTCGTGCTGCGCAAGACCCTGGAGGCGCGGCTGCCGGTCATCCTGGTGATCAACAAGGTGGACCGGCCCGACGCGCGGATCGCCGAGGTCGTGGACGCGTGTTATGAGCTCTTCCTGGACCTTGACGCGACGGAGGAGCAGATCGAGTTCCCCATCGTCTACGCCTCCGCGCGGGCCGGGCGGGCGTCCCTGAACCGGCCGGCTGACAGCACCCTGCCGGATTCGCCCGACCTTGAGCCGCTTTTCACCGTCCTGAAGGAGACCGTGCCCGCGCCGTCCTACCAGGTGGGCGCGCCGCTGCAGGCTCACGTCACGAACCTGGACGCGTCACCGTACCTGGGCCGGATCGCGCTGTGCCGGATGCTGTCCGGCACGATCAGCCGTGGCCAGCAGGTCGCGTGGTGCCGCACGAACGGCTCGATCGAACGGGTGAAGATCACCGAGCTGTACCTGACCGAGGCACTGGACCGGGTACCCGCGGACTCGGCGGGCCCGGGAGACATCATCGCGGTGGCCGGAATCCCGGACATCATGATCGGGGAGACCCTCGCCGACGCCGATGACCCGCGGCCGCTCCCGCTGATCACCGTGGACGAGCCCGCCATCTCGATGACGATCGGCGTGAACACCTCACCGCTGGTCGGCCGGGAGAAGGGCTCCAAGGTCACGGCCCGGATGGTGAAGGACCGGCTGGACCGCGAGCTGGTCGGCAACGTGTCGCTGCGAGTGCTGCCCACCGACCGCCCGGACACCTGGGAGGTCCAGGGCCGCGGCGAGCTGGCCCTCGCCGTGCTGGTGGAGACGATGCGCCGGGAGGGGTACGAGCTGACCGTGGGCCGGCCCACCGTGGTTACCCGGGAGGTGGACGGCGCACTGCAGGAGCCGGTGGAGCGGCTCACCGTGGACGTGCCTGAGGACTACCTCGGCGCGGTCAGCTCGCTGCTGGCCATCCGCAAGGGCCGGATGGAGCAGATGACCAATCACGGCACTGGCTGGGTGCGGCTGGATTTCATCGTGCCGGCCAGGGGCCTGATCGGGTTCCGCACGCAGTTCCTGACCGACACCCGGGGGACCGGCATCGCGCACCACGTGTTCGACGGGTACGAGCCGTGGTTCGGGCCGCTGCGGATGCGGCCCACCGGGTCGCTGGTCGCCGACCGGACCGGAACCGCGACCCCGTACGCCATGTTCTCGCTGCAGGAGCGCGGCACGCTGTTCGTGCCGCCGGGCACCGACGTCTACGAGGGAATGATCGTCGGGGAGAACTCGCGCGCCGACGACATGGACGTCAACATCACCAGGGAGCGGAAGCTCACCAACGTGCGCCAGTCCACCGGGGAGGAACTGGAGCGGCTGGTCCCGCCGCGCGCGCTCAGCCTGGAACAGGCGCTGGAGTTCTGCGCCAACGGTGAGTGCGCGGAGGTCACTCCCTCCACCGTCCGGCTGCGCAAGACCGTGCTCGACGCCAAGGAGCGTGGCCGGCAGCGGGCCCGCAAGGCCCGCGACGGCGAGTAACCCAGGGGCAGTTCGACATCGACCAGCGCCCGCTCCGGCCCCTGCTCCTCGATCAGGCGACGGGCCAGCCCGCCGGTCCGCCGGTCATTTCACCAAGCCGAGGTAGATGACGCTGCCGAGGCCGAACACGACACAGTAGATGCCGAACGGGGTCAGCGTGCGGGTCTGGAAATACTTGACCAGGAACCGGACCGACACGTACGCGCCGACTCCCGAGAGCAGGCTGGCCAGCAGGATCTGCCCGTAGATGCCATGGCCCTTGTGGATGAGATCGCCGAACTTCAGCACCCCGGCGGCCAGGATAACCGGAGTGGCGAGCAGGAAGGCGAATCTGGCCGCGTCCTCGTGGGACAGGCCGCGGAGCATGCCCGCCACCATGGTCACGCCACTCCGGCTGATGCCGGCCAGCAGGGCCAGGATCTGCGCGCAGCCAATGATGACCGCCTCCAGGTAACCGATCGTGGACAGCCGCCGGTCGGACTCGACCGCCTCGGCCACCTCCTGGTTCCGGGCGGCCTGGTGACCGGAGGCGTGCCTGCCCCCGACGAACGCCGCGCCGGGCCCCCCGGCCGGGCTGAGCGCGAGTTCCCGGTCGGCGGCGATCCGCTGGTCGGCCTCTACCGAGGACCGCCGCCGGAAGCGCTCGCCGAGCAGCAGGATCACGCCGTTGACGACGAGGAAGATCGCGGCCCGGATCGGCACCCCGAACAAGACCCGGAAAGCGTGCTCGAACTTGAGCCCCACCAGGCCCACCGGGATCGTGGCCAGGATGATCATCCAGGCCAGCCGCTGGTCGGCCGACTGCAGGTGCCACCGGCTGGTGCCCGGCGCCGGGCGGGTGAACTGCCCGAACGAGGTGAAGAACCCGCCGATGATCCGGATCCAGTCCCGCCAGAAGTAGATCAGCAGGGCGATCGCCGTGGCGACGTGCAGCCCGACGATGAAGGCCAGGTAGGGGGACTCGGCCGTGGAGACGCTCAGGTCCTTGGCCCAACTGCCGCCGATGAGCGCGGGGATCAGGACGTTGTGCCCGAGGCTGGACACGGGGAAGAGCTCGGACACGCCTTGGATCAAGCCGACGACGGCGGCCTCAAGGTAGGTCAGGTGGGCGGTCAT
>DAIRVB010000330.1:0-5558 GCA_036803065.1 Streptosporangiaceae bacterium | reverse complement strand
GGGGCGGCTGTGGCGGACCGTCATGCGGGTGAGTCTAGGGATCGGCGCGGCTGCGCAAATCGGATTCACCGGACTTCCCGGGGTGCCAGGCGGCTTCAAGTATCGGACGCCGCGCACGCGACCCATGCAGGCGCCCCTGCCAGGCGACTCGGCCATGGCCAGCCCCTGGCAGGGGTGCGCGGTGAATGAGTCACATGACGCAGGTCACGGTCATCGCGTAGGCCCGCGAGCGCCCTTTGGGGCCTCCCTTGGGGTTTTCCGACGTGGTGTAGTCGGTAGGCGCGGAGTTGACGATTGCGGAGCTGAGCAGCGCTGTCGAGTCCAGTAGCTCCCCGGCCGGCCAGCCAACTGCGGCGCGCGCGATGATGGACTGCGCGCCGACGAACCGGTAGGAGTGCGGGTCGAAGATCAGCTCGTGCCGCACCTGCGGACTGTAAGTAGCATCGCCCGTCGCGTAGGTCATCGCCACGGCGATGCCCTGGCCGCCGGCCGCGTCCACCACGTGCGGCAGCACGGTGACCCCCGGGATCTTCGCGGCGGCGGCGAAGAGGGCCGCCCCGAACTTCGGCGGCAGCACGAGCACAGAAGTAAGGATCATGTAGATCTCCGCGTACGCGGCGTCGTAGGAGCTCATTTTCATGCCAAAACCGGGTGGCTGGAGGCAGGTGCTGTGCTGCTCCAGGTAAGACAGCAGCGTGCCGGGGTCTGTGGGCAGGGTCCGCAGGACCGCGTAGGTTCTGTCGGGAATGTAGCCCGGCATGTTCGTGCCGGACTGTATCTCGAGCAGGCAGCTAGGCTGCCTCACGTCCATGCAGTGGCTCCAGCGAGTGGCGCTCGCCTTCTGCCCATCCACCGACAGCCATGTCTGCACCCTGAACGCCGCGCGGCCCGTCCTGCCGCTGTCGACGGTTTTGCTGCTGGTGTAGATGAACTGGCCGTCGGCCGGTTCTGGCTGTGCGAGTGCCGCCGTCGCGGCGCGATCGAGGACGTAAGCAGCCAGCCGCGTGCCTGCCGTGCCGCCTCCTGGTGGCCGGCTTGCGCCGGAACCCGTCACGGTTGCCGCGACCACGATGGCAACGGCCGTGGCGATGGCGACGGCACCGGCCACGGCACCGGGAATCGCGAGCCGTGGCCAGCTCAGCACCCTGGTCCGGCCGGGCCCCTGTACCCACCGGCCGGCCGGAGCGCGGCCCGCCAACTCAGGGTCGCCGATAGAGGCGGCCACCGTCGCCCTGGCTGTGGCGAGCCGTTGCGGACTCGGCGGCGGCTCCGCCGCGCAAAAGTCCTCGACCAGTTCCATTTCGTTCATCGATTCATGCCCTTCTGCTTGTGTCGGGGTCACTGCGTGTCGGGGTCACTGCGTGTCGGGTTCACTCCGCCCAGCGCGGAGCGGAGTTTTCGGCGGGCCCTGGCCAGCCTGGACGCCACGGTGCCGACCGGTACCCCAAGGGCGGTCGCGACCTCCTCGTGGGTGAGCCCGCTCGCGACGAGAAGCAGCGTGTCGCGATATGCGCCGGACAGGGCGCCGAAGGCTGCCGCGAGCTGGCCTCTGACTGCCTGGGCGGCGACCCTGTCTGTGACCTGCTCGGCGACCGATTCCGCGGCCGGGCTCACGCCGGTGCGAGCGATGGCCCGGAAGAACCGCATCTCGTCGCGCCTGCGCCTGCTGATGAGGTTGGTGGCAATGCCGTACAGCCACGGTCGCGCCTCGGCCTGCGTGCTGTCATAACCGCCGCGCCGCTGGAAGGCGACAAGAAACGCCTCGGCGACCAGGTCATCAGCGGCGTCCGGTCCCAGCCGACGCGCGACGTAGCGGTATATGGCGGGCGCATGTCTGTCGAACAGCACGGCAAAGCAGTCGGGCGTGCCAATAGACCGTGCGATCAGGGCGGCGTCGTCTTCGCCATCCTCCTGCACCGGGCTGTCTCGCGCGGTCACCTGTCGTATCGCATCGCTCATATCTGCCCTCTCGACGGTGGGTGCTCACCGGCTATTGCCCGATGAGCCGATTTTCCGTCCCTCCACTGGCCGAGCGCGCAGTACCGGCACGTCCAAGATGCCCGACTCACTGAGCTGCCCCGCCGACCGCCCTTAAGAGCAGTGCTCTTTATTGGAGACAGTGCTCTGCTAGAATCTCAGATGTGAACGCAAGCCGCACCGCGCGAGAGCGGGTCCGCGAGGAGATCACCAGGGAGATCACCGAGATCGCCCGGAGCCAACTGGCGACCGAGGGCGCCGCCGGGCTGTCGCTGCGCGCTATCGCGAGGGAGATGGGGATGGTCTCCTCGGCGATCTACCGGTATTTCCCGAGCCGCGACGACCTGCTCACGTCCCTGATCATCAATGGCTACGACGCGATCGGCATGGCGGCCGAGAAGGCGGACGCAGCGTGGCCACCGGATGATCACGCCGGACGGTGGCTTGCCGTCTGCCGCGCTGTGCGGGACTGGGCGCTTGCCCATCCGCATGAGTACGCGCTGGTCTATGGCTCGCCGGTGCCTGGCTACCAGGCGCCGCAGCAGACGATCGCACCCGCCGCCCGGGCGGCCACGGTCTACGGGAAGATCATCAGCGACGCTTACCGTGCGGGCGCACTTGACCAGTCCGGCATGTGCCCGCCGCCTCCGGCGTCGTTCGCGCCGGACGCCGCCAGATTGCGCGACTCGGTGATGGCTGAGGTGCCCGATGACGTAGCGGCGGCGGCCGTGGCCAGCTGGGCCTCCCTGTTCGGCATGGTGAGCTTCGAGTTGTTCGGGCAGTTCGAGAATGTGATCACTGACCGGTCCGCGTTCTTCGCGCGCAGCATGCTCTGCCTGGGCCGTCTTACCGGCCTGACCGGCTGACCTGAGGCGCGCGGACGCCAGCGGCGATGCTTGTTTTGGTCATGTATCGAATCTATATTCGACCGGAAGAACACTGCCTGCCTTCCCCCGGGTGGGTCACGGGATGGTGCCGGGCTTTCCAGGGCAATCTCCGCGATAGCGACCTGGAATATGCGGCATAAATTAATACCCGAGCATAAGCCGTAAGGGCGATTTTCATTGCTGGCTTTCTCACGAATGATTTCTTCGGAGAATTGCCGGTAACCCGGCGAGTCGTGATAGGCAGCCGGATCGGGGACACCTATGCTCTTTTACTGAGATGGAAAAGGGCCGCAACGTCGGGGGTTGATGAACAGGGCTTACCAGTAGGCGCCCGGTAACGCGGGCGAGAGCGGTCGTCTCGGGGGGAGATTCACCATGCTCGCAGACAGAAATCCGCGTACGGCCCGTCGCAGCTATGCCGTGGCGGGAGGCGCCGCCCTCGGAGCATTCGTGCTCGCGGCAATCGCGTCGGCGGCATTCAGCACCGCCGCCGCTGGCGCTCACTCTGCGGTGAGCACGCCACCTGGCCTGCGCCCGGTCTCCTACGGCGGCTACACCTTCCAGGTGCCCGGCCGCTGGGCGGTGATCGATCTCGCCCAGCATCGCCGGCAATGCCTCGAATTCAACCGTCACGTGATCTACCTGGGTGTGCCCGGGCCCGACCCGGCGTGCCCGAGCGCGCTCATCGGGACGACGGAGGCACTGCTAGTCCAGCCGTCCGCGCCGCGGGCCGCAGTCCGCGCAGTGGAGAATCCGGTTGATCGCCTAATCACGGTCGTGACCAGGCGCATCACGGTAACCGCGACGTACGGTGCGCACCGGGAGCAAATCGACGCCATCCTGGCCAGCGCATCGTTGCCCATGCCCACGCAGTCGGGGACGGTGCAGCCAGGGACGGTGCAGTCCGGGACGGTGCAGCCAGGGACGGCGCAGTCGGTGCCCACGCCGATTCCGGCCAGCGCCACCAACTACACCGGCCCGGGTTTTGATACCTGCGCCGCACCCAGTTCGTCAGTCATGCAGACGGTGCTGCAGAACTCTCCGTACCGCGCGGTGGGCATCTACATCGGGGGCTCGGACCGTGCCTGCGGGCAAGTCAACCTGTCGGCGGCGTGGGTCAGCGGCGAGGCCGCGGCCGGCTGGCATTTCCTCCCCCTGTACGTGGGGCCGCAGGCGAGTTTCGGCGAACTCACCTCGCCGGCGAGCCAGGCAGTCAGCGCCGCGGAGGACGCGGTGAACGAGGCCCGGTTGCTGGGCTTCGGCCTGCGAACGACCATTTACTACGACATGGAGGCCTATTCCCCCGGGCTGACTCCGGCGGCCTTGACCTTCTTCTCGTCGTGGACCCGGGAACTGCATGCGCTTGGCTACCGGTCCGGGATCTACAGCAGTTCCCTGTCCGGCATCAGCGATCTTGTGAATAACTACACGAATCCCGCCGACACGATGCCCGACGTGATCTATGACGCCTTGTGGAATGGGGACGCCAGTACGCAGGACTCCGTGATACCGGTGACGTCATGGCCCGGCCACCTGCGTGTCCACCAGTACTCCGGGAGCGTCACGCAGACTTTTGGCGGCGTCTCGCTGGACCTCGACCAGGATTACCTCGACGTGCAACTGGCGGGAGCCGGCGGCAGCGCGCAGGCGTCGCAGGCAGTGGCCGATCAGTCGAGCGGTGTGGTCAACACGTTCTTCCGGGGGTCGGACGGGGCGCTGTGGCACGTCTGGTTCGCCCCCGGCACCGGGTGGCACGGGCCGACCAGCTTTGGCGGGTCGCTCGCCGCCGAGCCATCGGTGGTGGCCTCCACCCCGCAGTCCGTGGCGGTGTTCTACAAGGGAACGGAAGGCAACCTGTGGTACGCGGCCTATACGCCCGGCATCGGCTGGTCGGCCCGGCGGGACCTGGGAATGGGCACGCTGGGCAGCAGGCCGGTGGCGGTGGCGGAGGCTGACGGGGTCATGGACGTGTTCTGGCAGGGCTCGGTAGGCAGCAGTCTGTGGCATGCCAGGTTCACTCCCGGCGGCGGCTGGGCTGGCCCGCAGAACCTCGGTGGCGCTCTCGCCTCGGATCCATCTCCCGCAATGTCCGGCGGAGGCACGGTAAGCGTCTTCTGGCGGGGGACCGCTGGGCACCCCTGGCAGACGCTGCAGAGCCCGGGGCTGCCCTGGCGGCGGCCAGCCAGCCTGGGTATGGGAAGGCTCGGCGGGGGCCCGGATGCCACCGGCGGGGTGGACGGCACCATCGATGTGCTCTGGAACGGGACGGTGAAGGCCAGGGCCAGCCTGTGGCAAGCCACGTACACCGCTGGCTCGGGCTGGGGCAGTCAGTCCCTGCTCGCCGCGGGTGTGGCATCCGAGCCGTTCGCGGTGGCCCCCACGGCAGGCTCGGCCGATGTCTTCTGGATGGGAACCAACGGCGGCCTCTGGTGGGCGGCCCGGCAGGGTGGCATCTGGCAGACAGCGGTCCCGCTGGCCACCGGAAAGCTGGCTAGCGGGCCGTTCGCGGCCGCCCAGGGGAACGGCATGATCGACGTGTTCTGGCGCGGATTGGCCGACTCGGGTCTCTGGCAGGCCAGGTACAGCGGTTCCTGGGTCGGCCCCGTGGACCTCGGCGGCAGTGTTGGCTAGGTCCGCGTTGGCTAAGTACGCGGGCCTGGTGGCTAAGTACGCGGGCCTGGTGGCTAAGTACGC
>DAIRVB010000329.1:0-5571 GCA_036803065.1 Streptosporangiaceae bacterium | reverse complement strand
GCGTAGCCAGGGCCGCCCCGGTCCCTGCTCTTGGCGAGCAGCAGCATGGTGAGCGGGTCAGGGCTCGGTGAGGCGATCCCGGCGAACAGGAACACGCCAAAGATCATCATCCGGCGCCACTTCTTGATCCGCTCGTGCGTGAGGATGCCGGCCAGGTTGAGGAGCAGCAGCGCCAGCGGCAGCTCGAAGGCCAGCCCGAAGCCGAACAGCATGCCCACGAAGTAGCCGAGATAGGTGTCCACGCTCGGCAGGACCATGACCCCGTGCGGGGCCAAGCCGAGCAGGTACCTCAGGCCCCGGCTCATCGCGAAGTAGGCGATCCCGGCGCCGGCCGCGAACAGCGGCGCGGCGGTGCCCACGAACGCGTAGGTCCACCGCTTCTCACGCCGGTACAGCCCCGGGGCGATGAACGCCCACAGCTGGTAGAACCAGATCGGGCTGGTGAGGATGAGCCCGACGAAGAACGCGATCTTGATCCGCAGCATGAACGAGTCGAACACGCCGTTGATGACCAGCACGTCGCCGATCCCATGGCATCCGGTGTGACCGTTGATGATCGCCGTGCAGAACGGGCGCTGGATGGTGTTCCAGATCGGCCGGAAATAGACCAGCCCGATAACCATGCCCAGGATGATCGCGAGCGCGACCTTGAGCAGCCGGTTCCGCAGCTCCCGGATGTGCTCCATGAGCGTCATCCGGCCGTCGGGGCTCCCCGACGGCCCGACGCGCCTAACAGAATCAGCCAGCTTGGCCATCGTGGGCTACGAGGCTCAGCCGGCCTGCTGTGTCCGCTGCGTCGTCTCCGGCACCGGAGCGCCATTGACCGTGGCGGCCTCACCGGCGGGCGGCTGCGTCTGCAGGTCGCGGATCTGCTGCTGGAGCTGGTCGATCTGCTGCTGGCTCGGCTGCGCAGGCTGAGCCGGCGGCGCGGCGAGCGCGGCGGCGGCCTTCTCCTTCTCCGCCGCGTCCTCGCCATGCAGGTCCTGGACCTCGGTCTTCAGGATGCGCATGGACTTGCCGAGCGACCGGGCAGCATCAGGCAGCTTCTTCGAGCCGAACAGCACAATGAGCACCACTGCGACGATGAGTATCTTCCACGGGCTGTCGAACAGGTCACCTAGCATCTTTGCCCTCTTCAGCGGGAGGCGCGTTCCCGCGCGCTGGGTCAACTACCAACGGGCAGTCTACACGTCTCGGACTCACGTGTACTGTGCCAGCGCGGCCAGTGCGTCATCCCTGATCCGGGCGGCGAGCTCCGGTGGCGAGACGACCCGCCCTTCCTCCCCCAGCCGCAGCGCGAGCCGCCGTACCCACTGGGTATCCGGCGTCCGCAGGCTGACCCGCAGCCTGCCGTCGCCCAGTTCTGTCACGTTTTCGCACGGGTAGTACTCGGCGACCCAGCGCCCGGTCGCGGACAGGTCGATGATTACGTTCATGTCGCCGGCCGAGGGCCGGAACAGGCCCTGGTCCACGTCGACCGGCTTCGCCTCGGCCGGGACTTCCGCGGCCGTTTCGAGCACTTCGATGCCGAGCACCCGGTCGAGCCGGAACAACCGGACCGCCTCCGCCCGGCGGCACCACCCCTCCAGGTAGGTGCGGCCCTCCACGATCAGCAGCCGCATCGGATCGACGTCACGTTCGGTGGCCTCGTCGCGGCCGGGCACGTAGTAGGACAGGTGCAGCCGGCGGCCCCGGCCGAGCGCATCGGTCACCGTGGCCAGGACGGCGCGTTCCGCGATCCGGTCCACCTGGATGGCCACCTGGGCGCTGGGCGCGCCCGCCTCGCCCGCGGCGGCCTCCAGTTTCGCGATCGTGCGGCTCAGCGCCGACCGGTCAGCCGGGCCGGTATCCGCGGCGGCGTGCGCTACCTCTGCCAGCGTCCGCAACCCCACCAGCAGGGCGCTCGCCTCATCCACGCCGAGGCGGAGCGGGCGGTCCATCGACTCGGCCTGGCTGACCACGATCTCCCCGCCCTCATAGGAGAGGTCAATCGGGCAGTACGGGTCCGGCGCGCGCAGTTCCACGCACCAGAGCAGGTTGAGGTCGTCGACCAGTTCGCGCTCGCTGACACCGAAAGCGGCGGCTGTCTCGGCCAGCCCGACTGATTTCCTGCTGACCACGTACGGCACCAGGGCCAGCAGGCGCTGCAGCCGGTCCGTGCTGTGACTGGGCCGAGGCGGCCGCCCGCTCACGCCAGGGCCCCCTTCAGCTGGGTCATGACGGCTTCACGCAGGTCCGCCGGCTCGATGGCGATCACGTCGGTGCCGAACGAGGCGATGTGCTCGGCGAACCAGCCCACGTCGGAGAAAGGAGCATGGATCAGGTCCCATCCGCCGGAGTCCGGCTGCACGCTGGTGGCATAGCGCCTGATGCCGTGACCTGCGCCGGGGCGCACCCGGAGCACCGCGGACCGCTGCTGCGGCGGCGGCGAGTCCCACTCGCGGACCGTCTCCCGCACATCGATCCCCTCCGGCACGGTCACCGACCCGGGCGGGCCGCTGAACTCAACCTGCCCCTCGATGCGGCTGAGCCGGAACACCCGCGCCGCCTCGCGGCCGGTGTCATGGCCAGCGACGTACCAGCGGCCATGCCGGTTCACCACCCCCCACGGCTCGAGATGCCGGCGCTGCGCCTCGCTGCGGCCGGCCGCACGGTAGTCGAAGGTGACCGGCCGCCGGTCCCTGACGGACTCCCAGAGCGGGCCGAACGCTGATTCGCCTGCCCGCAGCCTGGGCTCGATGCCCGGCTGCATGGTCTCCTCCGCGTCGACCCCCGCGGCGCGCAGCTTGAGCAGTGCGCCCGCGGCGGCGCCGGCCAGCTCGGCCTGCCGCCATACCCGCGCGGCCAGGGCCAGGACAGCGGCCTCATCCGGCTCCAGGCGGATTTCCGGCAGGACATATGCCTGCCGCGGAATCCGATACCCAGCCTCTTCCTCGACGGCGGAATTCGAGCCTGTCTCCAGCGGGATGCCGATTTCCCTGAGTTCCTCCTTGTCGCGTTCGAACATGCGCTTGAACGCGTCGAAGGATTCTGGGTAGCCTGGCACCGCATCACGGATCTGGGTGGCCGTCAGATAGCGCTCGCTGGACAGCAGGCAGACCACGAGGCCCAGCAGGCGTTCGGTCTTCCGTCGTGACATCGCAGTCCTTCGCCGCGCCCAGCCCTCGTCTGGCTCCCAAGGGCCAGCAAACGTCTTTCGGCCCCTGGGGTCCGGGGTTTCCCCCGGTTAGCCTCCAGGGCCAGCAAATGTTTCTGCCCGGGGGTCCGGGGGTTGTCCCCCGGGTTAGCACAGCACTGACGGTACCCTGCCGGAGTGATCAGGTGGCGCAGTGGCGCAGTTTCGGCACTGCGACGTGAGTGGGTGGGCGCGGTCGAGCTCGAGGTGACCGTGGACGGGGACACCGTGCGGGCCCTGGCCTACCCGGAACTGACCGGGCGCCCCGAACTCGGCGACCGGGTGCTGCTCAATACGACTGCCCTCGCCCTTGGCCTCGGCACCGGGGGTTACGCGCTAGTGGTGGCGGTCCCTGACCGGCTTCCCGCCGACCCGTCCGGCCCTGGCCACCTGGTCAAGGCCCGGTACACGCCGATGCAGGCCACCGTGCTCGGCGTGGACGAGCAGGGCTCGCCGCACCACGACGTGCTGCGGGAGGCTGACGACCTGGCCGGGATGCCGGTGGTGGTCGCCGACCTGCACTCCGCGCTGCCGGCCGTGCTCGCCGCCCTGTTCGCCGCGCAGCCGTCTGCCGCACGGGCAGTCAGGGCGGTCTACGTCATGCTCGACGGGGGGGCGCTGCCCGCCTGGTTCTCCCGGACCGCTGCCGCGCTGCGTGAGGCCGGCTGGCTGGCCGCCACGGTGACGGTGGGCCAGGCGTTCGGCGGCGACCTGGAGGCTGTCACCGTCCACACCGGGCTGCTCGCCGCCCGGCATGTGCTCGGCGCGGACGTGGTGGTTGTCGCGCAGGGGCCTGGCAACCTGGGTACCGGGACACGATGGGGGTTCTCCGGGGTGGCGTCCGGCGAAGCGGTCAACGCGGTCGCGGTGCTCGGCGGCCGCCCGGTGGCCTCGCTGCGGATCAGCGCGGCCGATCCCAGGCCACGGCACCGCGGCGTATCGCACCACAGCCTGACGTCCTACGGGCGGGTCGCCCTGGCCCGGGCCGACGTCGTGGTTCCCGACCTGCCCGGCGAGTTCGGCGCGCAGGTGGCCGCGCAGGCCGCCAGCCTGGGCGCCAGGCACCGCCTCGTCCGGGTCAGCATTGACGGGCTGGAGGAGACGCTGCGCGGCTGCCCGGTCCGGATGTTCACCATGGGCCGGGGACTGGACCACGACCTGGCCTATTTCCTGGCCGCCGCGGCGGCCGGACGGCACGCCGCCAGCCTGATACCCCCCAGCACTGAGGCCCAGCGTCCGAGCGCCGGGCCGCCTGGGGAGTGATCGCGCCGCTGGGCCACAACGGGATCAGCCCGGTAACGGCATCCCATTACCGGCCAATACAGTTACCGGCGAATACAGGAGCAGCTCATGCGAATCGCGGCCATCGCGCGGCGCGCGCCCGGCAGGGTCACCACCGGGGCGTTCATCCTCAATTCCGGCTTGGGCAAATGGTCAGCCGATGAGGAGACCGCCGCGCGGCTCCACGGGATGGCGGTGGGCACCTACCCGTTCCTGGCCGAGCTCAAGCCGAAGGATTTCGCGAAACTCCTGTCGGTCACCGAGATAGCCCTGGGCTCGGCGCTGCTGCTGCCAGTCGTCCCCGGCGCGCTGGCCGGCGCCGGCCTGGTCGCCTTCTCCTCGGGCCTTCTCGGCATGTATGCGCGTACCCCCGGCATGCGGAAGGAAGACGGCTGGCGCCCATCCCAGCAAGGCGTTCCGCTGGCCAAAGACGTGTGGATGCTCGGCATTGGCCTGGGCCTGGTGATCGACGCGCTCACCGAGCGGTCCCACCACTCCGACTGACAGGACCCGCTCGGGCTGACCGGGCGCGTCAGCCAGGCGGCTGACGAGTTCGGTCAGCCGGGCGTGACGGCACCGAGGATGTCCACGACGAAGACCAGCGTGTCGGTGCCCTTGATGCCTGCCTGGGTGCTACCGGTCTTCCCGTAGCCGTCTGCAGGCGGGATGACCAGCAGTACCCGGCTGCCCACCGTCTGGCCGACGAGGCCCATGTCCCATCCCGTGATGACATGGCTGGGCGTCGCACCAATGGTGAAGCCGAAGGGCGCGCCGCGGGTCCAGGACGCATCAAAGACCTTGCCGGTCCGCCAGATCACGCCAACGTACTGGGCCACCACCGTCTGGCCCTTGCTGACGGCTGGCCCGGCCCCCTTGATCAGGGGCTTGGCCACCAGCGTGGTCGGCGGCGTGCCGGTGGTTGGAATCTTGACCACCGGGGCACTGCCCGTTGTGGCCGTGACCGTCGGCAGTGTCCCGCCGCCGCCGGAGACCTGGGTCCCGGACGCGGAGGCCTTCGCCCCGAATTTCGTGATCATGTCCACAACGAAGACCAGCGTGTCGGTGCCTTTGACGCCCGCCTGGGAGTTACCAGCCTTGCCGTAACCGTCTTTGGG
>DAIRVB010000328.1:0-5584 GCA_036803065.1 Streptosporangiaceae bacterium | reverse complement strand
GTCCTCTTCTACCCGGTGGGCGCCGCCGAGGCTTGCGGGGGTGTCTGCCAGCGCGCACACGGCGACCAGCGGAACGTCGCGCAGCTCCGCTTCCTCGAACGCGAACGCGACCGCGGCCTGCGAGGCCGGCGATCCGTCCGCGCCGGCCACGACCGGGCCCGGGGCGCGATTCGCGCGCCGCTCCTGCCCGCGCACCACCACCACCCGGCCCTGCCCGTGCGCGGCCAGCTGCCAGGCCACCGATCCCAGCAGCAGGCCGGCGAGCCCGCCGCGTCCCCGGGAGCCGACCACGACCATCTCGGCCGTAGCGCTGTGCTCGCACAGCACGCGCGCTGGCGACCCGCGGGCCAGCAGCGGCACGACCGCGCCCGGGCCCACGACGGACCTGGCGTACGCCAGCCCGCGGGAAAGGATCTCCTCGCCCCGCCGCTGGGCCAGATCGTAAACAGTCGCGTCGCCAAGCAGCGCCAGGTACTCCAGCGCCCACGCGAGGCAGACCTTCAGCTTCACCCGGCGCGCCTGCGCCTCCCTGGCCGCCCACCGCAACGCCCGCTCGCTTCCCGGCGACCCGTCATACCCCGCCACGATCCCGTCTGTCATCCCGGCCATGGCGATCACCCCTTCTCCCTGCTGCGGGACTCACCGGCCGCGTCTTCTTTGCGGCTAAATGTCCGCCCGCATCCGGCCCGTGTACAGAGCAGAAAGTCACGCAAAGGGTCCCGCGGCAAGGAGCGAGCAGACGTTACTGGCCTGATCCTTGGCCTGCGGTGCCTTTCTGCCGTGCGATGATCCGCCGGGTGGCCTCGACGATTCCGCTAATGGCGAGAGCGGCGCCGAACGCCACCAGGAAACCGGCCCATGGCCTGCCCTCGAACGCCTTGCCGCCGAGCCGGCCAGCGAAGAAGGCGTAAAGGGCCCAGATCACCGCCGCGGCGGCGGTCGCGATAAGGAACTGGCGCCGTTGATAGCGGATCAGCCCGCAGCTCAGGGTGACCGCTGTCCGGCCGCCGGGGATGAACCGGCAGACGATGATGACCTGCACCCCGAACCGCTGCAGTGAATGCTCAGCCCAGGCGCGCCGCTGGGGTCCTTTCCCGGTGGCGAAGAACCTGCGTTCCACGAAAGGCCCGAAGCGGCGGCCGAGCAGGTAGGAGAGGTTGTCGCCGAGGAACGCGCCGATGGCGGCGCAGGCGACGAGCAGCGCGATGCGCGGGTCGGCGCTTCCCGCGGTCGCCACGCCGAGTGCGATAATGGCGGTCTCGCTGGGCAGCACCGGGAAGATCGCATCCAGCGCGGGAACGATGATCGCGATGACGTACGAAATCGCGGAGCCCGCCTGGAGGCTGGTGATCGCGCTCAATGGTGCACCTGTTCTGCCTGTCCGGCGAGCACGGAGCCGATCGCGCCGCAGGCCGCCGGCGGCTGCCTCCCCATACGGCGACGATGACCGCCAGGCTCACCGTACCGGCACGTGAAGGGCGCAAGAGACGAGCATCTTCACGCCGGTGAACCCAGCAGCACGGCAAGACCTTGTCTGGGTAGGTGAACCGGTATATCGAGCCAGCGAGCAGGAAATAGCGGGCACGCAGCCCGAGGACCGCGAAGGCATTGGAGGTGAACAGGACGAACAGGTTCCTGGTGATGCCGAAGGCCGCCACGATCAGTCCAGCGCGAACACCAGACCGGTCGTCTCGACCAGCGCGACCAGCAGCGGTGTGGCCAATCGCTCCGCCGGCCCAGTGAAAGCGGCTGCCAGCCCCGCCAGCGCGCGGCGCGGTGGAGAGCAGATCCTGGCGCCGGCATAATCCTCGCCGAGACCCGGGACCCCGCGGCCTGGACCAACACGAGGACCTTAGCCCCTGATCGCCGGGCTGCCGTGCGGGTCTGCTGATTCTGGAGGTGATCGCAATGCGGGATGCCCGCGTTAGCGCGCCCGGACATCGCGAGCCACACGGCGGCGGCCTCGCGACCCGGCTTAACTGGCTGCGCGCCGCGGTCCTGGGCGCGAATGACGGGGTGGTGTCCACCGCTGGCCTGGTCGTGGGTGTGGCTGGTGCGACGTCTTCCCGCACGGCGATTCTGACTGCGGGCCTGGCCGGGATGTTCGCGGGAGGGCTGGCGATGGCGTCGGGTGAGTACGTATCGGTGAGCAGCCAGCGTGATTCCGAGCGCGCCCTGCTCGCGCTGGAGCGGCAGGAGCTCACCGAGTCCGGTGGGGCGGAACTTGAGGAACTGGCCGGGCTTTACCAGGCGAAAGGGCTGACACCGGGCCTGGCCCGGCAGGTCGCCAGCCAGTTGACCGCCCACGATGCGCTGGCCGCCCACGCCGAAGCCGAACTGGGCATCGACCCCGAACAGCTGGCCAGCCCCTGGCATGCCTCGGGTGCCAGCTTCGTGTCGTTCATGGCCGGCGCGGTGCTGCCGCTGCTAGCCATCACGCTGGTGCCAGGACCGGTGCGGGTAGCGGTGACGATCATCGCCGTGCTCGCCGCCCTGACCGTGACCGGCGCGGCGGGTGCCGCCCTGGGCAGGGCACCCCGTCGCCCAGCGGTGCTGCGCAATGTCATCGGCGGCGCGATCGCCATGGGCGTGACCTATGGCATCGGATCCCTTATCGGCGCCGCCGGCATCTGACTAGCCGCAAGATGCGGATCCTTCGTCATATCCGCGTCTGGCCCGGTGCCATTCCGGGGGCTTGACCTGTCCGGCGCCGTCACCCGCCGTGCCAGGCCTGGCGGAGGCGGACCCGGCCGCTGGTGCGCAGGACCGCGCCACGGTAGATGCGCCCGCCTGCCGTACCAGGGCGAGGATCCCGAGGATCATGAAGGCAACGGCGAGGGCCGTCTGCCAGGCCGGCACGTCGGTCATCGCGGCGCGTAGCGGCATGAACATCGGGGCAGTCGGCGGAAACAGCGAGGCGGCCGTGACCCACCAGGCGCGCGGGCTGCCGATGGCGGCGAACGCGCCGAAGTAGGCCAGCAGCATGATCACGGTGAGTGGCGCGACGACAGCCTGGGCGTCCTCGGTCCGCAAGGCCAGCGCGCCCAGTGCCCCGTAGAGCACGCTGTAGAAGCTGTAGCCCAGGACGAACCAGAGCACGACGCCGCCGATCAGCGGGACGGTCCCGGCCGGGAGCCGCGGCGGCCTGACGACTTCCAGGGTGACGGCGCCCGCCGGGGCCAGCGCGGCGAACTGGCCGATGCCCAGCAGGCCGATGCCGGCCACCTTGCCCGCCAGCAGGTCGCTGGGACGCACCCGGGCCAGCACGACTTCCACCACCCGGCTGGATTTCTCCTCCACTACCCCGGTCAGCACATAGGAGCCGTAGAAGTTCAGCGCGATGAACAGCAGGATCATCCCCATCGTGGCGATGAACACCTGCGGCCCGCGGTCAGGCTGCGGATGCAGCCTGGTGACGGTAGTCCCGGCTGCCGCGAGCAGGTCACGGGCCTGGGCCGGCGTCAGGCCCATAGCACTGGCCCGCTGGGCGATGGCGATCTCGTTCAGCGCGCGGGTGAGTATGGGGGCGAGGCGGTTGTCCGCGGTCTTGTCCCAGATCAGCTCGCGTGTGCCGACGACCGCGGCGCTGGCCGCGCCCGACTCCACCAGCGAGAGGGCCGCGGCCCGGTCTGCGGCGGGACGGGTGGTGACCGTGATCCCGGCGCCGGCCGCATGCGCAATGATCACCGACGGCAGGCCGGTGGCCGGGCCGGCCACGGCGACCGTGTAGTGGCCGGGGCCGCGGGCCAGCAGGCTCGGGATGGTAATGCCCGCCACCATGCCGGCCAGCAGCAGCGCGGTTGAGATGCGGAACGCCTCGCTGCGCGCGCGGGTGACGAGTTCCCGGCGCGCGATGACCCAGATCGCGGCGAGCCTTTGCCTCACGGGGTGACCGCCTCCCGGAACATCTCCGCCAGGGACGGCGGCTCGAAACCGAACCGCAGCAGCGGCCCGGCCGCCTGGGCGGCCCTGAGTACCTCGCCGGGATCGGCCGCGCCGCCTGCGGCGAGTCGCATGTGCAGGTCATCGGCTGCGTCGACGGTGACGTCGGCCAGGCCCGAGTACCAGCCCGCGACCGGGGGGCGGGCGAATACCACGTTGATGTGCCGACTGACGGCAGCCGCTTGCAGCCGCTCCAGGGAGCCGGCTAGCACCACGCGGCCGTGGTCCATGGTGATGACGTCATGGCAGAGGTCCTGCACCAGGTCGAGCTGGTGGCTGGAGAACAGTACCGTCGCGCCGTCCTCGGCGAGCGCCGTGAGCAGGTCGCTGAGTGATGTCACCCCTAGCGGGTCAAGGCCGGCGAATGGCTCGTCGAGAATCAGCAGTTCCGGCTGGTGGACCAGGGCGACGGCGAGCTGGACCCGCTGCTGGTTGCCGTGCGAGAGCTGCTCGACGCGGCGGCCGGCCAGTTCACCCAGGCCGGTCCGGTCGATGACTGCCTGCGCTGCGGTCCGCGCGGCTGCCCTGGTCAGGCCGGACAGCCTGCCCAAATGGATGATCTGCTCGCGGACGGCCATGGCCGGGTAAAGGCCCCGCTCTTCTGGCATGTAGCCGAAGCGCCGCCAGGCACGTTCGGTAACCGGCGCGCCGCGCCAGCACAGGCGGCCCTCATCGGGCTCGACCAGCCCGAGCAGGCAGCGCATCACCGTGGTCTTTCCCGCGCCATCACCTCACGCGAGGTTACGGATGACTGCGCGCTGGCGGGCAGGGCCATCCGTGCCTGGGTGGCGGGACCTTCTGCTCTGCCGCCGCGGCCCGCCCGTGGTGACCCTGGGACCGTGAACACCGGGACGAGGTCCGTGGGACTGCCTGCTTGCCGGTGCGCGGGCCGGTGCGAAAGGCAAGCCGGATGGACTTGGACGGCGTGTGCCGCTGATGGCCGCGATGCTGCTGGGTGCGGAGACCGTCGCGGTAGCCCGCAGGTCACCTGCGGTCGAGTGAGCCGGGAATGAAAGCCAGGGAGCACGGAGAGCCTGTGGCCGGACCCCGTGCTGACCAGGCGCCCTCACGCGGCCTGACATCCGCGGAGGCGGAGGTGCGGCTGGCTGCCGGCGGGCAGAACGTGCTGCCTGCCCCCCGCCCGGTCCGGTTGTGGCGCCGGGTGGCGGCCGAGCTGCGTGATCCGCTGGTGCTGGTGCTGCTGGCCGCCGCGGTGCTGACGATCGCCACCGGTGACTGGACCGACGCCTCGGTGATCATGCTGGTGATCGTCGTCAACACGTCCGCCGGTGTCACCCAGGAAGTCAAGGCCGACCACGCGATCACCGCCCTGACACAGCTCACCGCGCCGGAGGCCCGGGTCGTGCGCGATGGCGCGCAGCGCGAGGTCCCGGCGGCTGGCGTGGTCGTCGGTGACGTGCTGATACTGGCCGAGGGGGACATCGTGCCGGCCGACGCGCAGGTGAGCGAGGCCGCGGCACTGCTGGTGGATGAGTCGGCGCTGACGGGCGAGTCCGTCCCGGTGGACAAGGGCGCCGGCGATGAGCGGGGCCGGCCAGCGGACCTGGTATCAGCGGGCACGGTGATCGTCCGCGGCCGCGGACGGGCGGTCGTGACGGCGACCGGAACGGCCAGCGCCATG
>DAIRVB010000327.1:4311-5596 GCA_036803065.1 Streptosporangiaceae bacterium | reverse complement strand
GACGACCGGCGGCGTTGTCGTCGTCGCCAATAGCTCCGCTATCGGCTCCTCCTCCGCCTTGCCGGATCGCCGCCTGGACCGCCGCCCGCATCCACCAAGATCCACGGGACACGCCTTATCCGAGGAACAGCAGGCGTATCGCGACCACGAGCGCCACGACCGCCAAGGCGATCAATGCCTTGAAGGCCAGGCCTTTCTCGTAGGAAACGGCGCTGCGGACCTCCTCTTCGAAGATCCGGACGGATTCAGCGTCGGCCGCAGGCGGCGGGTCGGCAGCCGCGGCGGGGGCAGGCACGGGCTGGGGCTGGCTGTTCACGCGGGTGCCACGACCTTGCCGGTCTTCTCCGTCTTGTCCCAGTGCACCTCGGCGCGCTGGAGATCCCGCACATACGCGGCCGTGCTGATCGCGCAGAGCAGCGGCCCGTAACCGCCGATGTACATGAGCGCCGGGCCGGTGATGCGGCCAAGCGGTCGTGACTCGCAGACCTTGCCGAGGTAGGCGACGCCCATGCAGGCCGTGAGCCAGATGTAGATGAACAGCTCGACGCCATGGACCCAGCCCGGTGTCAGTGCGATCCCCGCGGTGGCGGCCAGCTGGTGGGCCAGCCAGCTCAGCGGACCGGGCAGGATGGCGGCCGCGAGGATGATCACGTTGACTGCCCCCGGGAACAGGACCGCCTCTTTCCAGGCGCGCTTTCCGACGGCGGGGTCGATGAGCAGGGTGAAGCACGTGATGAACACGTAGGTGATCATGCCGGTCAGCCACAGCGCGTGAAACGCCGTCCAGGCTAGCGGGGCGTCAATGAAATAGAGCGTGACCAGGGATCCCGAGCCCATGATCATGAGGACCGGCAGCAGCAGGATCGAGAACCACAGCAGGCCGAAGCTGACGCTGCCGAGCCGGTTGCCGCGCTGCGGCCGGAACAAGACATGCCGGAACCGCCGGGTGACCTGGATGTTGCCGCGCGCCCAGCGCAACCGCTGCTTCCACAGCGAGTCGATCCCCCCGGGCTCCTCCGCCCACACGACGGCGTGCGGTTCGAAGATGGCGCGGCGTCCCCTGAGCTGGGTCTCGAACGTGGTGACCGTGTCCTCGGCGAGCGTGGTCGTGTCGATCCTGCCCCCGAGCGCCTCGATGTTCTCCCGCGAGTGCAGCTGCGCTCCGCCGGCCAGGCAGGCCATCGCGCCAAGCACTTCCTGGCTCCTGCGGGCCGCGGCCTGGGCGGTGATGTACTCGTAGCCGATGAACCTGGTCAGGTAGGTGCCGGGCCGGCTGCCTTCCTTG
>DAIRVB010000327.1:0-4211 GCA_036803065.1 Streptosporangiaceae bacterium | reverse complement strand
CTTGCGGAAGTGCAGGCCGACGAGCAGGAACTGGTAGTCCGCCACCAGCAGCGGAATCACTCCGAGCAGCACGAACGCCGTAAGCAGCCATTTGAATGCCATCAGGACCTGGGGCATCACGGCACCAGGTCGGGGAAGGCGCCATCGGTAATGCGCCGGACCGAGGTGTAGACGCCGATATAGCGGCAGTCGTGGCTGTCCGTGCTCGCCACCAGCGGTACCCCGGCGTCCGCGAACGCCTGGACCGTCCGGGCTGACGGGCAGGCCCACTTCTCGTTCACTTCCAGCTGTGCGCCGGCCGTGACAGCCTGCCGCGCGAGGTGGCCGATCGCCTGGTCGGGGACGGCGGACTCATCAATTCCCATCTTGGGCAGGATGCTGAACAGGTGGGCAAGCTGGGACCGCCCGGCCACCTGCATGGCGCCGGCCGTCGCCTCGATCAGGCACTCGATCACCTCCGCCTCGGTTACCTCACCGCTCGCGATCGCGCGGCCCATCTCGCGGGGGTGGACCGGCCCGAAGTCGGATGGAAACTGATGATCAGCGATCAGAACGATATCTGCCCCGCCGGTGCCGCCGGGCAGGTCCAGCCGCCCGGCCCGGTCCAGGATCTTGGCTTCCACCCCGGCCAGCACCTCAAGCCCGGGCACCGGCCGCAACGCACGCACGGCGGCCAGGAACTCCGGCACCCATGGCGTGCCGCGGCGGACGTGATCGGCCAGGCAGAGCGTGCGCAACCCGCGCTCACGGGCGGCCGCCAGGTTCTCGGCCAGCGTGCTCACCGCGTCATCGGAGAACGTGGAATGAACGTGGTAGTCCTCATCCAGCCGCAGCGCGGCGTTCACGCCGCCAGCTTCTGGACTTCACTCAGCTCGATGAAGCGTTCCTCGAGGTAGCGGACCATGGCTACCTCACGGAAGTCGGCATGCTCAGGCAGCGGCCTGCCGCGCAGCGAGTCCAGGGCCATCCGGGGCATGTCGACACCGCTCGCCACCGTCAGCGGCAGCGCTCCGGGGACTCGGGGGTTCACCTCCAGCAGCGCGGGGTGGCCGGCCGCATCCAGGCGGGCTTGGACATTCGCGATATAGGTCAGGCCGGCGGCAGCGACGACGGCCGCGCCGAACTGCTCCAGGTCGGCGTCGTGGATCGTACGGCCGGCCACCGAGACGCCGGAGTCCACCCGGGTCCGCTCTCGCGGCACCGACGCGACGACGTGCCCGCTGGCATCGGCGAGCACGTCGATCGAGTATTCGTCGCCGGGGAGGTACTCCTGCACGATGAAGTCCGCGGATGCGTCCATGGCTGTGAGTGCCTGGCTGGACGGCACGACGGAGATGTCCCGCGAGCCACTGCCGGTCCGCGGCTTGACGATCACCGGGTAGATCCACGACGCGGGGTCGATGGCCTCGTCGAAGCATTCGGTGCGGGGCACCCGGACCTTCCCGGCGCAGCGCCGGGCCAGGGCGAGCTTGTCGAGCGTGACATCCAGCGCTGGCCCGGGCGCGAGCAGCAGGTCGATCCCGGCCTGGGCGTACTCCGCACGGGCCTCGTTCAGCGGGCGTAGTTCGGCATCGACCGTGGGGATGACGATGTTCACCCCCATCGCCACGCAGCGGGCCAGCGTGGTCCCGGCGAAGCCCGGGTCCAGGCCCGCCGGGATCAAGGTCCGGGCGTCTGCGGGCACGAGGTAAAGCCCGCCGGCCCAGGGGTCCATGTCGGCGGCGATGAGTTCCACCGTCGGGTCGTGCCGGAGGGACTTCATGACGGACACCGCGGCCGGGCCCCCCGCGCCGGTCACCAGGACCCGCACCCGCCGCTCGGGAACATCACGATGTGACACGGTGTACCTCCGGAGTTGCGTCCGCATGCGCGGTTGCTGTGGTTTCGCGTGACCCCGCGTCGGCTCCATTGGCAGGCGTGGCCATCCATGTCCCACTGGGGACGCTGAGCGGCTGGCGGTCCGCCGAATCGCGGACCACTTCGAACGCCTCGGCGTAACGGCCGCCGGCGTAGCGAGACCAGTAGCGTGCGGTCGACTGGATAAGGTCCGGCTCCAGGGAGGCCCGCACCTCGACCTGGGAGGCGAAGGCGTCGATCGCTTTGAGCTTGCGCGCCAGGTGGTCGTCGATGTTCACGAAGCGGGTGGGCCGGAAGTCGACGGTGGCCGACGGGGACTGGAAACAGTAGACGCGGCCTATGTTGCGCACCGCCACCATGGCGGCGCGATAGGTGTTGCGGTGGTCCTGGTGGACGTCGTGAAACGAATGCGTGTAGATCGCGGTCGGCCGTACGGACTCGACGACACGGCTGATGACGCTGATCGTCGGGTCACTCTCCGAGATGCTGGTGTCCTGCAGGTCATCGAGGTACAGGGTGGCGCCGAGCACCCGGGCCGCCAACTCGGATTCGCCCGCCCTGGCGGCCTCGGTTCCGCCGCGGGCGCCGCGGCTCAGGGTCAGGATCGAGACTTCGTGCCCCATGGCGCGATGGGCGAGCAGCGTCCCGGCCGCGCCGATCTCGATGTCGTGGGGGTGGGCGCCTATGGCGAGCACGCTCTGCCGGTTGGCCAGCCGGGTGGCGCGTCCCTTGGCCACCAGCCCGGCGGCGGCGGCGAGCAGGCGATCCGGTTTCACCGGTTTCTGCAGGAACTCGTCGGCGGCGTTGCGCAGCGCGCCGACGGCGTAGTCGAGCGTCGCGTGCGCGGTCATGACGGCGATAGGAAGGCCCGGCGCCACTCGCCGCAGCGCCTCAAGCAGTTCGAGGCCGGTCATGCCCGGCATCTCCACGTCGGTGAGGACCAGGTCCCAGGTCTCCGTACTGGCGCGATTGAGCGCGATGACCGGGTCGGCCGTGTGCGTGACATCGAAGCCGCCGCGCCCGCCCAGGATGTGGGTCAGGAAGCGGGCCGTTACGAGATCGTCTTCGACCACGAGGATCCGTCCCGGCGGTCCATCATGTTCGCTGCTGGTCATGCGCCCACTTCCAGTTCCACCGAACACGCGCGGAATGACGCTTTTCGATTGCGCTAAGCGATCTGTTAGCTACAATATGTGATTGCAGCTAATGAGCGTCATATCGCGGTGGATCCCACGGCCCGGTTGACGCCTGCGGGAGAGGCCGGTCCGGCCCGTCACGGCGGTACCGGGAGATACACGCTGACAGTCGTTCCGCTGCCCGGGGTGCTCGCCACCGCAACGCGCCCGCCATGCAACTCGGTGACCGCCTTGACGATGGCCAGGCCGAGACCCGACCCGGGGACGCCCGCGGTCCTGGCGTTTGAGGCACGGAAGAACGGGTCGAAGATCTGGCCCAGTTCGTCGGCCGGGATACCCATCCCAGAATCCGCCACGTCTATCTGCCACTCATTGTCCCGGTACGTCGCGGTTACCGTGACCCTCCCGCCGGAACCGGTGAACTTGACCGAGTTGGAGATCAGGGCCTCGACCACCTGCTGCAGCCGCAGCCGGTCGCCGTGCACCGGCGGGCCGCCCAGTACCAGCCGTTCGAGCGCGACATCCCGCTCAGCGGCGGCCGGGGCGGCGACGCGCGCCGCGTCCGCCACGACATCGCCGATCGCCGTGTCGGCCAGTTCGAGCGGCATCGCCCCGGCCTCGATCTTGGACACGATCGAGCTCAGCGGGCCGCGCAGCTCATCCGACACGGCGGCCAGGAACCGCGTCCTGAACTCGTCCGTCTCCCGCGGCCTGTCGTTGCCGTCGGAAAGCCGGAGCCGCGCCTGCTCGGCGACCCGGCGGAAGGCAAGCTCGGCCTCAAGCCGACGCTCGCTTTGCTCTTCGGGTGCCACGCGCTCGGACACATCCCAGAGCAGCCACAGATCGCCCCGGTACAGCCGGTTGACGAATACCGGCCAGTAGTCGCATTCGATGACGCGGCCGTCGGCGCAGGCGAGTTGCTCCCCCACGACACGCCGCCGGGCCACGCGATACTTGATCATCCGGGCCATGAAATCGGCCGGATCGGCAAATGTCTGCTCGAGACGCCCCATAAGCCGCTCCACATGGGCGCCGATGAGCTGGTCAAGGGGCTCCTGCAGGCCGAGCAGGTCGGCGTAGACCTGGTTGAGCTGCACGATGACATCGTTCTCGTCGATGACGAGCACACCGGGAATCGCGGCTGCGATCAGGCTGTTGAGCCGCTCGGTCTGGTCCGCGAGGCTGCGGCGCGCGGCCTGCTCGGCAGCCAGCAGCCGG
>DAIRVB010000326.1:0-5607 GCA_036803065.1 Streptosporangiaceae bacterium | reverse complement strand
CGGGCTGCCCGGGCCTTCTGGTCACGCTCGAGCATTTCGGAGCGGTCCTGCTGGCTCGAGGCGTGCTGCCGGTGCGAGTACACGATGCGCCCCATGACGAAGCTAAGGGCGAAGAACAGCAGGGGGGGACACGTTGCCGATGCCCTGGCCGCCCAGCTCGCCCCTGATCTCGCCAGCGCTGAAGATGCTCGCGGAGACCGCGGCGCCCGTGCGCAGCGTCCGGCCGTCAGTGCGGCTAGCCAGGGCGAATACGGCGACAAAGATCGCCAGGGCCGGCTCGAACGGAGGCTGGTCCTTCGGGCTGAACATGGTCAGGATCCAGGCACCGGAACTGGCGGTGACCAGGATGACGACCGCTACCGGCGCCCGGAACCGCAGCACAGCGGAACCGTGACCAGCAGCAGGAACCCCGCGTGCACGGCGACCGGCCCGTAAAACGTTGTGTTGTTTCCTTCAGAGGACAGGGGTCCCGTTCTGCGCCAGGTCGACCGCCCCCAGGGCAATGATGGCCAGCGGGACCAGCCACCAGGAAACGGCCGACCACAGCCGCAGCACACGGTCCATGCCTGCAAGATACGTCCGCCGTTGCCCTTTACGCCTCCCCCCGGCAGCGGAGCGCTGACTGGCTGCCATCCGCCCGCAGGCGGAATCGTGCGCCGCCCATTGCGCTCAGAGGCGGAACAAGAAACCGGCTGCGGAGGGAAGCGATCGACCAGCCTCAGTTCGTAGCGTGCCGTTCAGACCGCAAGGCCGTCCCAGGCCCGCGGCACGCACGCGGCCCGGTCGCGTACGCCAGATCAGCCCGCCGACCGGCCCTCAGCTCCACCGCCGGACTCACCGCTTCCGTGATGAGGTACGCCCGTAACCGTGCGCACGAATCGACGATGGTCTGCGCAGTGGTCGCCGCGGCGGGCGTGATCGTCGGCAAGTCCAGCCTGCCATGGTCCAGCAGCGGCTTGACGCCCAGTGACGAATGCTCGGTCCGACCTCGCGCATACTCCCGCCGTTCGGGGCGGGGGCATGCACGATCGGACTGCCTGCGGAGGAACGCCAGAAGGGGACGATCTGTCGTCGGCGACAACTTTCTCGATCAGCCTCGCCGTGGCAGCCGCAGCAGGAAGCGGGCTCCATCGCCTGCGGGGTCGGCGCAGGTGAGAGTGCCTGAGTGGGCGCTGACGATGCCGCGGGCGATCGCTAGGCCCAGTCCGTTGCCGTCCGGCCTGCTGGGATAGGTGCTGGCCAGCCGGGTGAAGCGCTCGAAGATCTGTTCTCTGTCGGGTCGCGGGACGCCGGGCCCGGTGTCGGTGACGTCGACCTGGACCTCGGCGGTGTGGTTGCTGACGCGGACGGTGATCTGGCCGTCCTCCGGGGTGGCGTGGCGTGCGTTGCTCAGGATGTTGTCCAGGACCTGCCTGATGCGCTGTGGGTCGCCGTGCAGCTGGATATGACTGGGTGCGTGCAGCTGGACGTTAACCCCCGGCGCCAGTTCACGGGTGAGTTCGACTGCGGCTGCGGTCAGCGGCACGAGGTCGAATTGCTCCATGGCTAGGGGGGTGCCTTGTTCAAGGCGGGTCATGGTGAGCAGGTCATCAACGAGCCGCCCGGCGCGGTGCGCCTCGCGCAGGATCTGAAGCAGTAGTTTCTCGCGCGCGGCGTGGCCGGGATCGGTGCGCAGCATGGTCTCTGCGCTGGCTTGAACGCCCGCGATCGGTGTGCGGAGCTCGTGCGAGGCGTCGGCGAGGAACCGGCGCATGCCCTCCTCGGCGCGGCGCAGTGCGCGGGCCTCAATGATCGCGAGCCCGCAAATGATGGTGGCCAGGCACAGGCAGATCACGCCAGCGCCGAAAAGGATCTCCTTGGGGACCGGGGGCTCAGGCAAGAAGGCGGCCGACCGGGCGTACCAGGCCGCCGCGAGGATCGCCGCCAGCAGGGTGGCGATGGCGGCGCGGGTACGCAGCCGGGAGCGCATCGGGTCAGAGCCGGACGGTGTAGCCGTGCCCGTGCACGGTGTGGAGGATCCTCGGGCCACCGGTCTCGAGTTTGCGCCGCAGGGAACTGATCCGGGCCTCGACAATGTTCGGGTCGTAGGAGCCGTAGCCCCAGACCTGGGTGAGCAGCTCGGCCTTTGAGACGGTACGGCCGCGCCGGGCCAGGAGGTAGGCGAGCAGCTGCAACTCGGTTGGCGTCAGGCCGAGCGGCTTCCCGGCCCGCCACGCGGTGCGTGCCGATTCGTCCAGCACCAGGTCCCCGGCCTCGGTCGTGACCGAATGCAGCCGCCCGGCTCGCCGCAGCAGCGCGTGCACCCGGGCGAGCAGCTCGGTCAGGGCGAATGGCTTCACCAGGTAGTCATCGGCGCCCGCGGCGAACCCCGCCAGCCGGTCATCGAGGCCATCGCGGGCGGTCAGGAACAGGATCGGCAGATCGCTGCGGGCGCGCAGCTGGCGCGCCAAGGTCATACCGTCCGGCCCGGGCAGCGTTATGTCCAATATGGCCAGGTCGGGCCGGAACCCGTCCGCTAGGTCCCGCAGCAGCGCCCCGTCGGCCTGGTCGCGTACCAGGTAGCCGGCGTCGGCCAGCGCGGTCGTGACGGCGTCACGGATCGCGGCCTCGTCCTCGATGAACAGGACCCGGGCAGGTGAACCCCGCATGCCCCCAGTGTGGCCCAGCGGAACTGACGAATGCCTGACAAAGCCCTGCCGGTCAGGCGTCTGTCAGGAATCCGCGTGCACGCTACCCGGCAGGCACGCCACCCCCCACGCACGCCACCCCACGAAGGAGACGGCCCGATGAATACCCACGCCCATGCCACGGCGACGGCGAACCGGCCTGCTCAGCGCGGGCCGCGTGCACTGAGGAAGCGGTCCAGGCTTATGGACATGGCCAGGCCTGTGGACATGGCCACGCCGCCGCGCCTGCAGGCGCATGGCGATCTCAGCCTGTGGCCGATGTGCGCGCAGCTATGCCCTTCATATGCTGCCCGCGTTTCCCGCAGGCAATGGATGTCCGCCGTGTCCAGGCTTAAAGTGTTCGCGCTGGTCATCGTGCTCGGCGCCGCGACCGGGTGGACCAGTTCCTGCGGGATTGGCGCCGCGGGTTCGCCGGTATGCACCCCGGCGGCCGGAAAGCCGCCGGGTGAGGGGGGACCGCGGCTGGCCACCAGTGACGGTTTCGCTGCTCATGCGGAACCCGCACTGGCCGTGGACCCCCATCACCCGCGCAGCCTGCTGGGCGCGGCACAGTTCGCGAGGCCGGGCAGCTTCATCCGAGTCCCTGGCACCTTCTTCTCCGCTGACGGCGGCCGCACCTGGCATGACAACGGGCCGCTCCCGCTGCCGCCGGGATACGCCGAGGGCGACGACGTCAGCGCGGCCTTCGCGGGCGGCACCGGTCTGGTCGCCGCCGAAATTTACCCAGCGAGCGGCAGGGGTGGAGGGGTCTACGTCTGGCGGACTCGTGACGCTGGGCGGCGCTTCTCCGCACCGGTGCCGGCATTCCTCGTCCGGCATGGCGGTGCGAATACCGACCACCCGTCGCTGGCCGTAGCCACCGGCCCGGACGGTCGTCCGGTCATCACGGTGGCCTGGGCCCAGGGTGATTCCCTGCTATTCAGCAGGTCCACCGATGGTGCGCAGACGTTCAGCCCGGCGCGGGTCATCAGCGCCCCCCGGGATCAGCACCCCGACCTGGCCGTGGCTGCCCCCGGACCGGGCCAGGCAGTCAGCGTGGCCTACGCTGCCCAGTCAGCCAACGGCGGCACCGTGGTCAAGGTCGCCACTTCCGGCAACGCCGGGCAGACATTCGGGGCGCCGGTCACCGTGCCCGGTGCTCCGGCGGTCGCCGGGCCGCAATCATATGAAGTCAGCCTGATCGCTGCCGGCGCCGACCCGCGTCACGGGACGCTCTACGTGGCCTTCGCCCAGCAAGCCGGCCAGGGCGGCTCGCTGCGGGCGGTCGTCACCCACTCCACCGCCACCGGAGGATGGACCGCACCCGCCGAGGTGCACCCGGTGGCGGCTGACCCGGGCTCCAGCCAATTCCAGCCAGCCCTGACCGTCACCCCAGCGGGCCAGGCCTACGTGACCTACTTCGTGGCATCTTCGGGCCGTGTCGCGCCCCTCCTGAGTGAAGTCGGCGGCCAGGCCCGCACCCAGACACTGGGCGCTCCCTTCGACTCGGGCTGCGGTCTCACCGCCGGCGTGAAGACCATCCCGTGGCTTGGCGACTACCAGGCGCTGACCAGCAGCGCGGGGCACCTGTACGCCGCCTGGAACGACGGCGGTACCGGCACCCTGCAGATTCTGGTCCGGGCCGTGGACACGGGGCGCTGACCACATCCGGGCTGCCGGAGTCCGCCCCCGGCGAGGTTCCGCTGAGTCCTCGCCCCTCGCAGACGGGCGCAGCACCCGCGGCAGACTAGCTGCGCCCGTCGCCCCCGGGTCGTCCCCGATCTGGCAGATCTGCGCTACACGCCAGTCTCAGCCCAAGCCCCGCGAGGCGCTCCGAGTCGATCTGGTCGCTATGGAGGACTCAGGACACTTGCATCGCGCTCACCCTACGTAGTGAGCCTGACGCGGGTCAGCCGGCAGGACGTGTCGGCGTCAGTTTCGTGAGCCAGCCGCCGGTCTGGACATTCCTGGAATTCGAGGCCGACGATGATGTTGCCGATGTGCTGGCTGAATCGCTCGCCCGGTCGTTGCTGGCAGAGGGCGGCTGATATGCGGATTTCAGGGACGGCGACGACCATGTGGTGGTGTTCGCTCACAAGATCTTCCGCTATCAGCGTGGCGACCAAGGCGGCCGGGCTGAAGCCACGGACCACGCCAGGGCGGTGGGCGTTCCGGAACATCAACTGGACTGGCCAGACTGATACCGTCGCTGGCCCGGGCTAACTACCACCGAACAATGCACCCACGGCGGCTATGAGCGGACGTCTCGACGCAGCAGCCAAGGTCACGGATCCGCGTCGTGGCGGTGTTTGATCCTGGATACGAACGCAAGTTTCGAACCAGGCAGTTTCCCGATAGTGCGAAATGGATGTGGCCCAAGAGTCGCATCCTGTCGGGAGGACGCTGGAGAGATAGCTGAACAGGGGCCATGGCGATGTAGTCCGAGCTGGGATTCGCTGGTGGGTCAGGGCAGCGAGGCGGGCAGCCCGAAGGGCACGAAGTGATCAGAGCCGAGGAATGAGGTGATCTCGGCGATGTGCTCGCCGCGCAGGGTCAGCACGGTGATTGACCAGCTGAGGTGCGGGCCGGCGTCGTCGTTCCCGAGGTAGAACGCCACGGCGGGCTGGCCGTTCGCGCTGGCCGGGAGATGCCGCCAGCTTGGGCATCGGGTCATGGGGACCTGCACGGCGAAGTCGGTGACGGCCTTGAGGCCGTGGTACCAGTGCGGCAGCGGCGGCATCGACCAGGTGACGTCCTCGGTGAGCAGCGCGACCAGGGCGTCGGCGTCGCCGCGTTCCAGCGCGGTGGCGAACCGGGTGACCAGCTCCCGCACACGCGCGTCGTCGATCGTGCGCAGCGTCTGCTGCTGGATGTGGACGGGGGCCTTCTTCGCGATGATCCTGCGGGCTCGCGCGAGCGCGGAGTTCACCGAGATCGCCAC
>DAIRVB010000325.1:0-5617 GCA_036803065.1 Streptosporangiaceae bacterium | reverse complement strand
CCGATGACCAGCGGCACTGCCCCGTTGAAGTACTGGTGGGACAGCAGCGACAGCGGGATCACGGCTGCGGCGGATACCCCGGCCAGGCCGCCGAGCGCTGCCGCCCAGGTCGCGAGGGATGCCAGGCCGCCCCGGGCTGGCCGCTGTGCTGGCTGCATGCTGCGCACAGAGCGAAATGTACGTCCGGACCGTTCCGGAAACGTTACGCAGCCTGCTCTGCCCTGCCTGTCCTGTCATGTCCTGCGATCGCCGTTCTTCCAGGTTCCAGCGGGAGAGCCCCTCGGCTACGGCCCGGATAGGTCGTCCTCGTCAATGCCAGCGGTCTTTCACGAGGTCCGCATGGAGCGCCGCCGTTCCGCTGGCGCGCCTGACCCACGTGAGTGCTTCACTCCACCGGCTCATGGAAGGTCCCCGAAGATGTCCCAGGCGAAGTTTTCCTCGTATCCGATATCCGGCGGGAACTGGTCGCGGGCATAGTTCTCCTGGCACTGCTTGCAGACTTGAACTGGAACTAGCTTGCCGCCGCCCACCATCCTTACGGCCGGGGTGAACACGACGTTCGAAGGGTTATCGCCGCCAATTTGCGCCGCGACGGCGTCCTCTGCGCAGAACCCCTTCCTCGCGTCAGCCGAGCAGCCCGCAGCGAACTGGCCGGTCAGCTGGTTGTACCCGCCAACGGTGGCAGCGACCTTCCTCTTCACCAGCCGGGCCAGGTCGTCCCGGGCCATCTCCGCCTGGGCCCGCATGATGTCATCCCAGCTTGGTGGCGGGGGCGCTGACGTGGCGGGCCGGGCCGGAGGACGGATGCGGCCACCGCCCCCGCCACCCGCCCCGGCGGTCTGGGTCTGGGTCTGGGGAGTGTGCGCCTGTGGCGTCGCCGGGATGGTGACGACAAAGCCGAGGTTGGTGTTGTCGCCGGTGCGCGCCGTCTCGGCGCCGTTCCCGCCCTCGTCGCTGGGGTTGGTGCCGTTGACGGTGACCTTGACCGCCGGGGCATGCTCGACGATCTTGTTGGGACCCTTGAGAAGCTGGTCGGGGTTGGTGACGTCATGGACATGGACGGTCTGGTAGGCGCCATGGCGGAGCCAGTTGGGGGAGGCAGGCGCACCAGCCGCGTTCGCCCCGGCGTACATGTCCGGTACACGGCGGAATGGAGTACTGGCTGCGGTAGGTGCCCATGTCCGTTTCGGCGGTGGCGTCGTCGTAGGGCCCCACCACCGCCACGGTCTGCCGCATCCCCTCGGACGACGACTGGAAGCCGTAGGCGTCCCGCAGGTTAGCCGGCGCGAGGCCAGTCGGCACCGTCCCGGCCGCCAGTGCCCCCGCCGGCGCGATTCCCGGGGTGATCAGGGCCCCGCAGGTCACCTGCCCCGCCGTGGGCGCGGGACAGCCGGACGAAGCGCCGACTGCGGCCGACCGGGCCACTTGACCAGCGAAGGCCGCGCTCGCCGGGACCCCGGCAAGCACGGACAAGGCCGCCGCAGCCGTCGTGAACATCAGCCGCCACCTGCGAGTACCGCTCACACAACCCTCCAAGAGATTGCTTTCCTGAATCACCCGTCGAGTGCGTGCCGATCATCGGCCGCCTGCTGCCAGTGCGCCGGCCTGGTGGCTGGTTCATTGGGCAGCAGCGCGCCTGGCGCACGCGTGGCACACCCGCAGCCGCACAGGTCCTGGCGATCAGGACCCCGCTGCGCTAAGGCTCCACTCGCCCGATGTAGCCGATCAAGTCGTGCGTTAGCACCACAACGGAGTCGTCCATCAGGACGAGCGGGGCTCCCGGCCCCGGGGTCAACCCGGCGTGCCCGCATGGACGGGTGCCGGGACTCGCAGCTCCACGTAGGTGCCCATGCCGGGCTGCGACTCGATCGACATCTCCCCGCCGACGGCGGCGATCCGGTCGCGTATCGAGGTGGTGAGCCCGAAACCTGGTTTCCGGACCCGGCCGTCGAAGCCGCAGCCGTGGTCGAGCACGCTGACGGTCAGGGTCGTGGTGTCGAGTTCGGCGTGCAGGACCGCGCTCCGGGTGCCGGCGTGCTTGAGCACGTTGACAAGGGCTTCCCTGGCCGCGCCGGCCAGAGCCTGGGTGATTTCGGCACTGGGCTTGGCGCGCCAGCGCAGGGCGCTGGCCAGTTGCGCGGTGTTCAGTTGCACCGCCAGGCCGGACCGCGTCATCTCCTGGGCCACGGCCGCCAGCGCGCCCGGCAGATCCGTCACCGTGCCGTCCGTAACAGTGCCGTCCGAATCGCCGCGGACGAACGAGCGCAGCCGGGCGGCTTCGGCGCGCACATGGCCGCGGAGTGCCGGGTCAGCGACGGAGTCGCCCTGCCCCAGGACCTCCAGGGTCTGCAGGACCCGGTCATGCAGCATCCGCGCATGGCGTGCCCGCTCCCGTTCCGCGGCCAGTTCCACCTCACGGCCGGTCAGGATGCGGTGCGCCAGGTCCACCTCGTGGCTGCTGCGCCGAAACGCGTTCGTGATCAGCCACGCGACACCGCTGTGCAGCAGGTACGGCACGGCGTCGAGTGCCGCGTTTCCTGGCGTCTTGCCCAGTTGGGTGATGCTGACAACGGCGTAGACCGCCGCCGGCACCGCGCTGACGGCGAGCATGGCAGGCAGCCGACGGAAAGACTGCCCCACCCCGACGATCACGATCAAGCTGTACTGGTAGACGAAATACGTCCATGTCTGGCCGTAAACGGACACATGGATGCTGGCCCCCGCGACCAGTTCGCCAGTGAACGCGGCCACTTCAAGGCTGGTCAGCCACGCCGGCGGCACCTGGCGGCTGATCAGGGCCACCGCGATGAGCGGGGCGCTCTGCACCGCGAGAGCGGTGATCAGCCCAGCCGCCGCAGCCGGCGAGCGGTGATGCGCGGAGGTAATGGCAGTCATCACCGGCTGCAGCACGGCGACTACGCGGATCAGCACGTAGGCACGGACGATGATGACTTCACAGTGGTCGGCGCCGACCGCGCGCACGGCGCGCATCAGCGCGTGGCTGGCCGGAACATGCCGGGACGGGTCAGCGCGGCCCGCGTCAGGTCAGCCTTGTTGCCGACCTGCAGCTTGTCGCGGATGCGCTCGACATAAGTGTTCACGGTCGACTTGCGGATGCCCAGCCGCGTCGCGATCTGCTCATGGGTGAATCCGCGTGCGATGTAGCTCAGGGTCTGCTCCTCCCGGGGTGAGAGGTGGACACGTGCCGAGGTGTCGCCGTCGGGGCCAGCGTCGCGCGGCCGCGCCGACTGGACGATATCGGCGAGCTCGCTGGTAAGCGCGAACCCACCGGACGCTGCAGTCAGCACGCCGGCGGCGAGCAGTTCAGGCTGGCAGTCCTTGGTGAGATAGCCGCTCGCTCCGGCTCGGATCGCGCCCAGCACATCAGCCGGGCAAGCAGACGCCGAGACAACCAGGACTGGCGTCGACGCCGCGAGCAGGGTGATCGACTCCAGCGCCGGGTCGTCGGTGCCGAGGTACAGGTCCAGCACCACAACGTCGAGCGAGTCGGCGCTGCCCAGCTCGCTGACGGTGGCCCCGGACGCGACGACCGTGACACCTGGCCATTGCTCCAGCAGGTGTGACAAGCCGTGCCGGACGACCGGATGATCGTCCACGATACCGACGGCGATCATCGCGGTGTCAAGATCTGCTGAGTGGCGCTGATCGGCGAGTGCCGGTGCCGCACAGGGCGCACTGGGCGCACACTGCGACAGGTGACGAGCATCGGTCCCCCTGGACTGAACGACTCTTCATCGGACGGCGCATTGGCGAGGTTTCTGACGATTGTCCGCCATTAGTATGACGTCCGGCCGAGCCATTTGGTTGGACGGCCCGGACCATTCGTCTAGACCGGTCGCGGGCTGGGGTCGCTGACCGCCGGCGCCGGCCGGCCTGCACCCGCGACGAAAACGAGGGCTAGGGTCATCTGGTGTGTCCAGCCGCGAGGTCGTCCTGCTGCACGGCCAGCCTGGCTCGGGTTCGGACTGGCGGCAGCTTGCTGACCTGTTGCCCAGCGAACTGCGTCTCCTGGCGCTCGACCGGCCCGGGTATGGAGCCAGCCGCGCGGCGGCCGGGGGCTTCGCATTCAACGCACGCGCGGTCCTGGCGGAGCTGGACGCGCGGAGCATCGAGCGGGCAGTGCTGGTTGGTCACTCCTACGGAGGAGGCGTCGCGCTGTCGCTGGCCGAGCTGGCACCGCAGCGTGTCGAGGCGCTTGTCCTGCTGGCCAGCGTTGGCCCGGGATGCCTGACCGGCTGGGACCGGCTGCTGGCCGCACCAGCGGCCGGGGAGGTATGCGCGCTCGCGGCGTGGTGGCTGACTCCGTGGCTGGCCCGCGCCCGGCTGGCTGGAATCGCCAGGCGGCATCGGCGGCCCATCGCCGCGAATGAGCACGTCAACTGGCACATATGGGGTGAAGCGCACCACGATCATGGGCCGCTGTGGCGCACATTCCTTATCGAGCAGCGGGCACTGGTAGCTGAGCTCGGCGGGCTCACGTCGTCACTCGGTGATATACGGCAGCCGGTACTGCTGCTCGCTGACCCACACGACACGCTCATCCCGGTCGGCACGACCCACCAGCTGGCGGCGCTCCTGCCCGACGCCCGCGTTCAGCTCCTGAACCAGATTGGCCACCACCTGCCCCGCCGTGGCGCGCCCCAGATCGCGGCGGCAATCGCCGCGTTCCTGGCCGAGCTGGACAGCCGCTAGCCCGTCATGGTGGTGCTGCGGCGCCCCGCCCGCCATGCGGCCTCGGCCTCTCCCATGGGAGTGGACGGCGGCCCCTGGACGAAGGGCCAGATCTCCTCGGCGATGGTCCGCCAGTCCGCGGTCGCGGACAGTTCGCCAAGCACGGCGAACAGGCCCAGGTTGATGCGCTGAAGAATGACATAGGACCGCGGGACGCTCACGTACTCGGCTACCGGGCTGCGCACGTCGAAGAAGCGGCGGACGACCGCGGACGCGTAGTCCCCGGTGATGGTCAGCGCCCCTCGTTCGCGGATGGTCTCGTAGAAGACACCCATGTGCTCGACGATCGTCTCGGTGCTCAGCGGTGCGTCCGGGCGCAGGAAGCCTGCCTTCTCCATGCTGCGGCGGAACGCCTCGGGATCGTTGTCGACGCACAGGTGACGGGCCATCTGCATGAGCGGCTGCAGTTCGTTGGGGCTGAAATGCTTGACCAGGCCGAAGTCGAGGAAGGTTACCCGGCCGCCGCCGTGGAACAGGTAGTTGCCGGGGTGCGGGTCGCCGTTGAATGCGTGCACCTCGTACAGGCTCCTGAAGACGAAACGGTAGATCGTCTCGGCGGCCAGGTCGCGCTCCTCCTGGGACCAGCTGGCGAGTTCCGAAAAACGGGCGCCGGTGGCCAGTTCGCTCGTCACCATCCGTCGCGTGGACAGCTCGCTGATGATCCCGGGGACGTGGATCGTGGGATGACCGTCGTAGTAGGCAGCCAGGAGCCGCTGGTTGTCGGCCTCCCGGCGGTAGTCGAGTTCCTCGAGCACGCGTTCCCGGAGCTCGGCGATCAGCGCGTCCACGTCCTGGCTGGGCGCGGTCACTCGCAGCATCCGGCGCAGCAGGGAGACGTTGCCGAGGTCCGCCGCGATGGTCTCGG
>DAIRVB010000324.1:0-5627 GCA_036803065.1 Streptosporangiaceae bacterium | reverse complement strand
CCTCGAATCCGTACATCGACAGGTCCTTGCCGTAGCCGGAGTGCTTGAAGCCGCCATGTGGCATCTCCGACGCGAACGGGATATGCGTGTTGATCCAGACAGCGCCGAAGTCCAGCAGCCGCGCCATCCGCATGGCCCTGCCGTGGTCCTTTGTCCAGACACTGGCGGCCAGCCCGTACTTCACTCCGTTGGCCCAGCGCAGCGCCTCCTCCTCGGCACCGAATCGCTGCACGGTGATCACCGGGCCGAAGATCTCCTCCTGGACCATCTCGTCGTCCTGGCGCAGCCCGCTGACGACCGTCGGCGCGAAGCAGTACCCGCGCTCCCCCACCCGGTGCCCGCCGGTGACCACCTCCGCGTGATCGGGGCCCCTGCGCAGGAAGCCCTCGACCCTGGCCAGCTGCGCGGGATTGTTCAGCGGGCCATAGTCGGCACCGGGCACATCCAGGCCGCCGACGATCGTGCCCCGGGCCTGCTCCGCCAGCGCCGCGGTCAGGTCCGCCGCGATGGCCGGGCCGGCCAGCACCCGGGTCGCCGCGGTGCAGTCCTGGCCCGCGTTGTAATAGCCGGCCCCCGCGATGCCGGCGGCGGCCTGGGCCACGTCGGCGTCGTCGAACACGATGACCGGCGCCTTGCCGCCGAGTTCCAGGTGCACCCGCTTCAGGCCGGCCGCGGCGGCCTGGGCCACCTGCATCCCGGCGCGGACCGATCCGGTGATCGACACCATCTGCGGGATCTCGTGCGAGACCAGCGCGCGGCCCGTGTCCGCGTCACCGCACACCACGTTGAACACGCCCGGCGGCAGGAACTCCGCGGCGATCTCGGCCAGCAGGAGCGTGGACACCGGGGTGGTATCCGAGGGCTTGAGCACCACGGTGTTGCCCGCGGCGATGGCCGGGGCGAATTTCCAGACGGCCATCATCATCGGGTAGTTCCACGGCGTCACCTGGGCGCAGACGCCGATGGGCTCCCGCCGGATGAGCGACGTGTGGTCACGGATGTACTCTCCGGCCGCGCTGCCCTGCAGGATGCGGGCGGCGCCAGCGAAGAACCGCAACTCGTCCACGACCGGCGGGAGTTCCTCGGCCATGGTGAGGGCCACCGGCTTGCCCGTGTTGCGGCATTCGGCCGCCACGATCTCCGCTCCCCGGGCCTCGATGGCGTCCGCTATCTTTAGCAGCGCCAGGCTCCGCTCCGCCGGGGTTGCGTCCCGCCACCCCTCCCTGGCCGCCTCCGCGCACTTCAGCGCGGCATCCACGTCGGCTGGCCCGGAGACTGGCGCGAGAGCATAGGCCTCACCGGTGCTGGGGTCGATGATGTCGCTGGCACGGCCCTCCGTGGTCGGGGTGAACTCTCCGTTCACGAAGTTCTTGAACTCCTGGAGCCGGGCTGGCCGGGATGTCGTCGGCATGGCTCCGACACTCGCAGACAAACGAATCACGTACAAGTGAATCCGTCGCAGATAGCATGTATTTCAACGAAATCAGTTGACAAGCGCGGCTCGCATGACACGATTGCCTTGCGAAGGAGGCGACCGCATGGCTCATACGCCGGGGACCCCCGCCGTCCCTGGCGGACTGACGGCCGAGCGGGCCGGCCACTCGCGGAGCGGCCGAGGCCGCTCCCGCGGCCCGATCCGGGTCGTCCTCGATGACCTGTCCAAGCAGATCATCGAGCAGTTGCAGCAGGACGGCCGCCGCTCCTATGCGTCGATCGGCAAGGTGGTCGGGCTGTCCGAGGCCGCCGTGCGCCAGCGGGTGCAGCGGCTGGTCGACGGGGGGGTCATGCAGATAGTGGCGGTGACCGACCCGCTGACGCTTGGATTCCACCGCCAGACCATGATCGGCATCAAGTGCTCTGGTGATCTCGAACGGGTAGCCGATCACCTGGCGGGAATGCATGAGATCGACTATGTGGTCATCACGTCTGGATCGTTCGACCTGCTCGTGGAAGTCGTCTGCGAGGACGACGACCACCTGCTCGAGATCCTCAGCCGCGTCCGCGCCGTGCCCAGCGTGACCAGCACCGAGACCTTCGTGTACCTGAAACTCCGCAAGCAGACCTACGGCTGGGGGACCAGATGACCGCTTCGCGTGGCACCGAGCGCTCCGGGGACGGCGCCGGCCGCCTCTCCGGGCAGGCACTCCAGGAGGCCGCCCAACGCCACCTGTGGCTGCACTTCACCCGGATGTCCTCTTACGCCGGCGCTGAAGTCCCCGTGATCGTGCGCGGGTCCGGACAGTACGTCTACGACCAGCATGGCCGGCGCTACCTGGACGGCCTGTCCGGGCTGTTCGTCAGCCAGATCGGGCACGGCAGGAAGGAAGTCGCCGAGGCGGGCGCCCGCCAGGGCAGCGAGCTGGCGTACTTCCCGCTCTGGTCGTACGCGCACCCGCGGGCGATCGAGCTCGCCGAGCGGCTGGCCGGGCTTTCCCCCGGCGACCTGAACCGGGTGTTCTTCACCACCAGCGGCTCAGAGGCAGTGGAGTCCGCCTGGAAGCTGGCCAAGCAGTACTTCAAGACCATCGGCCAGCCCGGCCGCTACAAGGTGCTCAGCCGGGACATCGCCTACCACGGCACGTCCATGGGAGCGCTGGCGATCACCGGGCTGCCCGGGATCAAGGAACCGTTCGAGCCGCTGCCGCCCGGCGGGGTCCGGGTGCCGAACACGAACTTCTACCGCGCCCCTGGTTTCGTCGCCGACGACCTGGAGTCGTTCGGCCGGTGGGCGGCCGACGAGATCGAGCGCGCGATCCTGCGTGAAGGCCCGGAGTCGGTCGCCGCCGTGTTCGTCGAGCCCGTGCAGAACTCCGGTGGCTGTTTCCCGCCGCCGCCCGGCTACTTCGCACGGGTGCGGGAGATCTGCGATACCTACGGGGTGATCCTCGTCTCCGACGAGGTAATCTGCGCCTTCGGCCGGCTGGGCTACTACTTCGGGTCCGAGCGCTACGGCTACCAGCCCGATATCATCACGTTCGCCAAGGGAGTCACCTCGGGCTACTCCCCGCTCGGCGGCATGCTGGTCAGTGACCGGCTGATGGAACCGTTCAGCCAAGGAACCGCTACCTTCCTGCACGGCGTGACCTTCGCTGGTCATCCGGTCTCTTCTGCGGTCGCGCTGGCCAACCTCGACGTGTTCGAGAAAGAGGACCTGCTCGGCAACGTCCGCACGCACGAGGCGGCCTTCCGCTCCACCCTCGAGAAGCTTTCTGACCTGCCCATCGTCGGCGATGTGCGGGGTGACGGGTACTTCTACGGCATCGAGTTGGTCAAGGACAAGGCCACCAGGGAGACGTTCAGCGACGAGGAGTCCGAACGGCTGCTGCGCGGGTTCCTGTCCCAAGCGCTGTTCGACGCCGGGCTGGTCTGCCGGGCGGACGACCGCGGTGACCCGGTGATCCAGCTCGCTCCCCCGCTCACCTGCACGCAAGAGCATTTCGACGAGATGGAGCAGATCCTGCGCAGCGTGCTCACGCAGGCCTGGTCCAAGATCTGATCGCGAGGCGCGAGATCGCCGGTCCGGACCGAACACGCCGGCCGGCCCGGCTGCTGGAGAGGACGCATGTACCAGGTCCAGATGGCTGAGTACGGTGCACCGGGCGTGCTCCACCTGGTAGAGGTGCCCGACGCCGAGCCCGGCCCGGGCCAGGTGGCCATTCGCACCGCGGCCGCCGGCATCACGTTCGTCGAGACCCAGATGCGCGCGGGTCGGCCGCCATGGCCCGGTCCCGGGCCCGCGTTGCCGGCGGTGCTCGGCAACGGCGTGGAGGGCACGATCGTGTCGGCCGGCCCTGACGTGGACCAGGCCCTGATCGGGATGCGGGTGGTGACCGCCACGGGTGGCCTCGGCGGCTACGCCGACCGGGTGGTGGTGGGCGCGGAGGAACCGGTCCGCGTCCCCGATGGCCTGCCCCGCGGAACGGCAGTGGCGCTCCTCGCCGACGGCCGGACAGCGCTCGCCCTGATCCGGGCGGCCGCCATCACGACGGGAGACCGGGTGCTGGTCACCGCCGCGGCGGGCGGCGTGGGCAGCCTCCTGGTGCAGCTTTCCCGGGCGGCCGGCGCGAGGCACGTGACCGCCGCCGCGAGCAGCACCCGGAAGCTCGACGTAGCGCGCACGCTGGGGGCCGATGCCGCGGCCGATTACAGCTCGCCGGGATGGGCGGCGCAGGTGCGGGCGGTGACCGGCACCCTTGACGTGGTGTTCGACGGTGTTGGCGGTGACATCGGCAACGACGCGCTGGGACTGCTCGGCAGAGGCGGCCGGTTCCTGGCCTACGGAGCGGCGAGCGGTACCTTCACCGGTGCCAGCGGCATCGAGCGGCGCGAGATCTCCAGCCGCGGCATCGAGTTCATCCCGGGCAACACCGTGGTCCGCACCGCCGAGGACAACAGGGCGCTCGTCGAGCAGGGACTCGCTCTCGCGGCTGCCGGGCGCCTGAGCCCGACGATCGGCCAGGTTTTCCCGTTGTCCAAGGCCGCCGAAGCGCACGCGGCGATCGAGGCCCGGGCCACGATCGGCAAGACCATCCTGGTGCCGGGCTGATCTCCTACCGGCGCAACGCGAGCCGCTGGTGACTGATCCCGGTAAGGCACAGGGCCAGGCCGAGTACCCCAACATCCCGCAGGGTCAGGTCGGTCAGGCCGCCTTGCACGGCGAGCGCGATGACGATCTCCAGCAGCAGCGCGGCGGCGAGCAGCGCCGCCGCGCGCGGCGCGATCCCGGCCGCGAGGGCGACGGCGATCACCAGCAGCACCCAGCCGTGCGCCAGCACCAGGATGACCGCCAGCGTCGACGTCGGGGACAGCACCGGGACGTACCCGGTCCACAGGGCAGGCCGGACGAGTTCGTGGTAGCCGAACCAGGCGAGCACCAGGGCCAGCAGCACCCGTCCCGCGACCGGACCCCATTCGGCGGCGAGCAGCCCCGAGCGGTCCGCCGCGCTCGTGACGTCCGCTCCGGCGGCCGCAGCCCTGGCCGCGGTGCCCGCTCCGGCCCGGCCCGGTCGGCCGACCCGCCCGCTGCGTGCTGGGCTCATTGCACGATCCTCCCCGCGGAGTCCGTGACTACCAACCCGTCATCACCCATGTTGAAGTCGGAGTTTCCGGAGTCGTCGCCCATCGACGCTTCCACCACGTAGACCCTCGCCCCCGCCCGATATACGTGCGGAGAGGCCGATGCCTGGCCGACGACGCCGGCGGTGACGGACAGGCCGGCCGACTGCCGGTGAACCGAAACGGCCAGCCCGGTCAGGGCCTGCTTCGCGGCTGTGCTCAGCGTGCCCGGCCAGACCTGGAACGCGTAGCTGGCGTAGGGCTCCGCGCTGAGCAGCGGCCCAGTGCTGGATGAGGCGGAGGGCGCGGCGGAGGCGGATGTGGCCGGGTGAGAGGAAGGCGATGCCGACGGCCCCGATGACGGGCCGGCCGCCACCCGGCCCGCAGTTGACCCGGAGCCCCCGGGCAAGGCCGCGGGGACAACCCCCGAAGCCCGGCCTGCCCAGCCATGAATGGCCAGGATGACGCCCACCACGCCGGCGGCCGCCAGCAGGGTCAGTCCCCACCGGCCCACCGGATCCCCGCCAAGGCGCATCCGAACTCACCGCCCGCGAATAGCTCTGACAATCATG
>DAIRVB010000323.1:0-5641 GCA_036803065.1 Streptosporangiaceae bacterium | reverse complement strand
TCATCGAGGAGGCGTTGAATACCTGCTGGGTCAGCCCGAACTGCTCCATCAACTGGGCGATCCGCTGGAGCAGCGCCGGGTTTGACTGAAGCGGATAGGTGGGTTCCGCCGCGATCTGCGCCGTCGTCCGCGACGCGCCCCCGTAGGCCACCATGCCGTCCTGGACCGCGGCGAGGTTCGTGTTGGCGATCGCCTGGGCTTTGAGCACGGCGCGGCGGAAGGCCGCCGCGGTCTTCGGGTACTTGTCCAGCCAGGCCTGGGTCACGATGTACCCGCTGACCGGGAGGCTCTGCGTGGCGCCCTGGTCGACATCGGCGAGTGACCTGGCGCCGATGGACTCTTCCGCGCCGGTGATGAACGGCTCGGGCAGCCAGGCGGCGTCCACCGTGTGCGCCTTGAGGGCGGCGGCCATCGCCGGGAACGGGATAGCGACGAAAGTCACGTCATTGGGCGATAGCCCGTTGTCGGCGAGTAGCGCGCTGACCAGCAGGGTGCCGATGTTGTTGAGCGCGTTGACGCCGATTTTCTTGCCCTTTAGCCCGGCGACGGTCTGGATCGGCGACCCGGCCGGGATCATCACCTCCTGGGTGAGCGGCGCCATATTGGACGCTGGGGCGAGTACCCGCAGGTTGGCGTGCTGGACTGCGTCCGCGATCATGTAGGCGACGTAGGCCCCGGCGGTAACGTCGTACTTGCCGGCCTCCTGGGCCGCGATCACCGTGGCGCTGCTGATGGCGGGCACGATCGTCACGTGCAGGCCCTCGGCGGCGAACAGCCCGCGCTGCTGCGCGATGTACAGGCCGGCCGAGTCGAGCGCCGGGACCGCCGCGACCGTCAGATTTGTCTTCTCGAGGCCAGTCGGCGTCGCGGACCCGCCCCCGCTTGAACATGCCGCGGCGATCACGGCAGCCACGCCGACCGCCCCGACCAGCCGCAGTCGGGCAAACGGACGTATCATGACAAATCCCCCCCAGGTCGTTCACCTTCGAATAGGAGGCAGGATAAATTAGGAATTGCTCGAAAATCAATCGATTCGCCCAATTCGGTGCCCGGCCGCGATGGTTCGGCCAGGCCAGTGACGCCGCAGGTCGGCGGCTCGTGAGCACCCGGGAACTCGTGAGCGCCGAGGAGCCAAGCCATCTCGTTGCGTCACCGGATCTCCGGCTGGAGGCGAAAATGACCGCCCTCATTGGCCATCTAGAGGCCTGCTGTTAGTTCCGCCAGCACGGGCGGATGGTCCGAATACCCGAATAGGCCCCCGATGCGAAATGATTGGAGGCCACGCCCGGGCATAACGAAGTGAAGCATGGGGAGGACGCCACGTGTGCTTCTCGCCTCAGGCTGACGTCGTCGGCGGCGTGCTGATCTGTGCCATCGGCGTCGACGCCGTGCGCCACGTCCGCCAGCGTCGCGAGTTCCTCGCGCTGGCCTGGGTCCCTTTGCTGCTCGGTGCTCACCAGTTCATCGAGGCGCTGGTCTGGTTGTGGCTCCAGGGGCACGTGCCGCGTGCGATCGGCCGCGCCGCGCTCTGGGCTTACCTGCTGATCGCCTTCGTCGTGCTGCCGGTGTTCATACCTTTGGCCGTCATCGCGCTCGAACCGACGAAGCGGCGGAAGTGGCTGATGGCGCCGTTTGCGTCGATCGGGCTCGCGATCGCCGCGGTGCTGTTCGCGGCGATGGTCCGTGGCCCGATAGGTGTACGGCTCGCGCCGTATCACCTGTCCTACAGCATCCGTTTGACTGATGGCTTCGTGGTCGTCGCTCTGTATGTTGTCGCCGTGTGCGGGCCACTCCTGGTGTCGGGCTACCGGCACGTCGCTATTTTCGGCATCGTCAACCTGGTCGCCGTCGTCATCATTGCCCGGCTCACCGTTTCCGGGTTCGCCTCCGTGTGGTGCGGGTGGGCGGCCGTGTCCAGCGGCGCGATCACGCTGCATTGCCGCCTCGCCAAACCCCATCCGCAACGCGCCCGGTCCGGGGCCGAGAAGCTCGTTTCCACCGGTTGATGGGCGGCTGAATTAGTAGCCTCGGCTGGTCTGCGCTACGGGATCTGCTCTACAGCGGCGGCTGGTCCAGGTATACGCGCCGCTCTTCGACGACCGGCGCTTGGTCCCGGTAGACGTTGCGCTCCTCGACGACCGGCTGGTCCTGGTAGATGCGGTGCTCCTCGACGAGAGGCAGCCCGTCGTCGTAACCGACGGGCTGGCCACGGCGCCGCTTGGCCGGGTTCAGCGGGCCCCACACCACCAGCGACAGCACCAGGCCCAGTACCCCGGCAAATATCAGGATGACGCCCACGGCGTGCACATTCAGGCCGTGGGAGGAACCCGACGACGTGATGGCGAACCGCAGGATCGCCCCGACCGCTATCAGCGCGATGCACGTGCCAGTGCGCATCACCCGCCGTCCACCCGCGGGCTGGGACAGCCCGTTCACTGGTTCGCCGTCTGGTGGCGCATCGCTGGCTCCGTGCCTGCGACAGCGCCGAGAACGATGCATGCGATGACGCTCACAACCGACTCCTCAGTCACTAACCAATTGACGTGGGCGGGGCAGCCGGTCCTACCTGATAAAAAAACTCCGGGTCCTGAACTGTTCTCGCCATTATCGCGAGCGCAGCTGCCGGGGTCCGGAGCAACACTTTAACATTACCGCGTCGCGACATTCGTGTCCATGGGCACGAAATCTGCTGGCAGCGAGCGTCCCGTTCATTTTCCGGGTCGCGTTAAAATCCGGCCGTTGGCGACCTGGTCGACGGTGCACCCCATGTGGGTGCAGATCGCGGCTGGTAACAACCCTCGTGCTACAAAAGCACTGTGAGTGCTGAGCGCGAGCGGGTTGCTGGGTTCGGGCGGCTGGAGGACGGGTTGCGCCAGGCCGGCGAGTGGTACCGGTGGGGGCCCTACGTCAGCGAGCGCCAGTGGGGAACGGTGCGCGAGGACTACAGCGCGGACGGCGAGGCGTGGGGTTACCTGCCGCACGACCACGCCAGGTCGCGCGCCTACCGCTGGGGCGAGGACGGCCTGGCCGGGTTCTGCGATATCGAGCAGCGGCTGTGCCTGGGGCTGGCGCTGTGGAACGGCCGCGACCCGATCCTGAAGGAGCGCGCGTTCGGCCTGACCGGCGCCCAGGGCAATCACGGCGAGGACGTGAAGGAGTACTGGTGGTATCTCGACGCGCTGCCCAGCCATGCCTGGAACCGGTGGCGCTATCACTATCCGCAGGCTGCCTACCCCTATGAAGACCTTATAAGCACCAACGGCTCGCGCACACGGCTCCAGCCGGAATATGAGCTGATCGACACGGGGGTGTTCGATTCCGGCCGGTACTGGATCGCCGAGGTGAGCTACGCCAAGGCCGATCCTGATGACTTGCTGATGGCGATCTCGGTGACCAACGCGGGCCCTGACCCGGCGACCGTGCACGTGCTGCCGACCGCCTGGTTCCGCAACACCTGGTCCTGGGAGGACGGCGCGCCCCGCCCGGCCTTCGCGGCCACGGGCGCTGGGGCGATACGGGTGGAGCACCCGTTCCTCGGCCAGTTGGAGCTGATCGCCGGGCCCGGCCCGGACGGCACGGTGCCGACGGCGCTGTTCTGCGAGAACGAGACCAATACGCAGCACCTGTTCGGTGCGGCGCCGGTCACGCCGTACCCGAAGGACGGCATCAACGATCACGTGATCAGCGGCGCGGCCACGGTGAACCCGGCTGGGCAGGGCACCAAGTGCGCCTTCTGGTACCAGGTGACCGCGGCGCCGGGGGAGACGGTCGAGCTCCGGATCCGGCTGCGTCCTCTCCGGCCGGCCCCGGGATCGGCCCCTGAGGTCGCGCTCGGCAGTGACTTCCAGCGGGTCGTTGCGGAAAGAAGGGGTGAAGCCGACGAGTTCTATGCCGAGCTGACGCCAGCGGGCGCCACTGCCGACGAGGCGATGGTGATGCGGCAGGCGTTCGCCGGCCTGCTGTGGAGCAAGCAGCTGTACTACTTCGACGTGGCGCGGTGGCTGGATGGGGACCCGGCGCAGCCGCCGCCGCCGCCCGAGCGGCTGGCCGGCCGCAACTCCCGATGGCGCAACTTCAACGCCTTCGACATCATGTCGATGCCGGATAAATGGGAGTACCCCTGGTTTGCCGCCTGGGATCTGGCCTTCCACTGTGTCGCGCTCGCGCATGTCGATCCGGCGTTCGCCAAATACCAGCTGATCCTGCTGTGCCGCGAATGGTTCCAGCACCCCAACGGCGCTCTGCCCGCCTATGAGTGGGACTTTTCCGACGTGAACCCGCCGGTCCAGGCCTGGGCCGCGCTCGAGGTGTTCGGGGTCGACGGCGGCCGCGACATCGACTTCCTGAGCCGGGTCTTCGACAAGCTGCTGGTCAACTTCACCTGGTGGGTCAACCTGGAGGACAAAGAGGGCAACAACGTCTTCGAGGGCGGATTCCTCGGGCTGGACAACATCGGCCCGCTCGACCGCTCGCACCTGCCGGTCGGCGGCACGCTTGAGCAGTCGGACGCCACCGGCTGGATGGGCTTCTACGCGATCGCCCTGGCCTCCATCGCCGACGTCCTGGGCCGGTCCGGGCAGCGGCCGGCCACGGACCTGGTGCTCAAGTTCCTCGAGCATTTCGCCGCCATCCGCGAGGCCCTGGACAGCCAGGGGCTGTGGGACGAGACCGACGGGCTCTATTACGACCGGCTCATGCCGCCGTCCGGGGAGGCGGTGCTCGTGCAGGCCCGGTCGATGGTGGGCATGATCCCGGCCCTGGCGGCCGGGGTCATCGACGAGGCGGACCTCGAGCGTGCGCTCATCGTGGGCAAGAATTTCGCGGACTACCTGGACCGGGAGGGCATCAGCGACCCTGACCAGCTCCGCGAGCTCGGGATGCTCCGCGGGGAGCCGGGCAGTCAGCGGCTGCTGCTCAGCCTGGCCGGCCCGGCCCGGCTGGAGAGACTGCTGGCCCGGTTGTTCGACGAGGCCGAGTTCCTGTCGCCGCACGGGCTGCGGGCCTTGTCGGCGTATCACCGCGAATATCCGTACGAGATCGACGTCGAAGGCGTCCGGGCCACCATTGACTACGAGCCGGCGGAGTCCACGACGCCGATGTTCGGCGGCAACTCGAACTGGCGTGGCCCGGTCTGGTTCCCGCTGAACTATCTGGTGATCAGCGTGCTGGAGCGCTATCACCGGTTCTTTGGCGACGATCTGACCGTCGAGTACCCGACCGGGTCGGGTCACCGGCTCACCCTGGATCTGGTCGCCCGGGACTTGCAGGACCGGCTCATCTCGATCTTTACCCGCGGGCCGGACGGCCGCCGGGCCTGCTTCGGCGGGACCGAGTTGCTGCAAAAGGACCCGGCCTGGCATGACAACCTGGTCTTCGGCGAGTATTTCCACGGCGACAACGGTGCCGCGATCGGTGCCTCGCACCAGACCGGCTGGACCGGGCTGATCGCCGACGTGATCCGCCGCCGCCACGGCGAGGTCCCGTCGGTCGGCGACGTGATCCAGGGGACTGGCCCGGGAGCTCCCCGGTGACCGCCGCGGCCGGGGCGCACGCCGCCGGGGCGCACGCCGCCGGGGCGCACGAGGCCGGGGCGCACGAGGCCGGGGCGCACGCGGACGCGCTGCCCGGAAGCCAGTTCCCG
>DAIRVB010000322.1:4366-5642 GCA_036803065.1 Streptosporangiaceae bacterium | reverse complement strand
AGCTGCAGGAGCGGCTGGCCAAGCTGGCCGGCGGCGTCGCCGTCATCAAGGCGGGTGCGGCCACCGAGGTTGAGCTGAAGGAGCGCAAGCACCGCATCGAGGACGCGGTGCGCAACGCTAAGGCAGCCGTTGAGGAGGGTGTCGTCCCCGGTGGGGGCGTGGCCCTGCTCCAGGCGGCGGCCAGCGCGTTCAAGAAGCTGGAGCTGTCAGGCGACGAGGCGACCGGCGCGACCATCGTGCGCCGCGCCGTCGAGGAGCCGCTCAAGCAGATCGCGGTGAACGCCGGCCTTGAGGGTGGCGTGGTGGTCGAGAAGGTGAAGACGCTTCCGGTTGGGCACGGCCTCAACGCCGCAACCGGCGAGTATGTCGACCTCTTCGCGGCTGGGATCATCGACCCAGCCAAGGTCACCAGGTCCGCGCTGCAGAACGCGGCGTCCATTGCTGGTCTGTTCCTCACGACCGAAGCAGTGATCGCTGAGAAGCCGGAGAAGGACAAGGCCCCTGCTGCCCCTGGTGGCGGCGGGGACATGGACTTCTAGCAGCGCGAGTCCGGGGAGACCCCCTGGATCAGTGCGGCTACGCAGTCCTCGCTGGCTAGGGCCCGCCACGGTGGGCCCTAGCCAGGACGCGAAGGGCGGTCCCGGATGTCCGGGTACCGCCCTTTGGCGTGTTCCGCTTCGGTTAATCCCGCGCCCGGGTCGCGCGTGAGACTCCACATTGACGCGCTTCCGGGGGATTATCAATGCATGCGCCGCTCTGCCAACCTTTCCGCCGAGAAGCTCGTCGGTGACTACCTCGGCCGGGTTCTCCATGCTGCGCAGCGCGTACTGCCCAAGGGGGACCGGCTGCTGTTCGTGGCGCGCACCCGGGCGGCGATCATGAAGAAGGTTGGCCCGCTCGCCGCGGCCGACCCCGCGAAGGTCTTGGAGATACTCACGGACCTGGGCGACCCGCGGACCATGGCCAAGAACGAACTTGAGCGGCTGGAGACCGCGCACCGGGGCGGCCCGCCGAAACCCGTGGGGCTGTGGAAGCCGGTCAAGGACGAGTGGAAACCCACCAAGGCCGACACGGAGCCGATCCCGCGCCAGCCCCCTGCGCCGCCGTCCGCCGCGCAGCGGCCCGCTGGAGCGCGGCCCGCTGGAGCGCGGCCCGCTGGGGCGCGGCCCCCCGCGCCGCCGTCCGCTGGCCCGTCGCCTGCTGGGCCGCCGTCCGCCGCGCAGCGGCCTGCTGCCCCGCAGCCTGCCGCAGCGCAGCCCGCGGGGCCACGGCCTGC
>DAIRVB010000322.1:0-4266 GCA_036803065.1 Streptosporangiaceae bacterium | reverse complement strand
GCTGGGCCACAGTCCGCTGGCCCGTCGCCTGCTGGGCCGCCATCTCCCGTGCCGCCGCCGGCCGGGCCATCCTCTCCCGGGTATCCCTCGGACGGGTATCCATTAGACGGGTATCCCTCGGACGGCCAGCGGCCGGCCGGCCGCCGTCCTCCAGGAACCCCGGCCGGACTATCCCCGCCGTCCGGATCAGTGGAGGCAGGGGATGATCAGCCCGGCGGGAATTCCCCGCCAGTGGCCCCGGCCCCGGCCCCGCCAACCGTGCTGATGCTGGCGCGCAGCCACCCGCTGGAAACCGTCGCCATCGTGCTGCTTGGCGTGGGCGGCCTGATCATCCCGTTGCTCTGGCTGCCCGGGGCCCTGGTCGCGCTGGTGTCGCGGGTCTGGGACGCGCGGGACAAGTGGCTCGCGTTGCTGGGTACGCCGGTATTCCTGTTCGTCGGACTGCTTGCGGCGGGCGTGCTCGTCGGCGGGCGGCACGGTTTCTTCGGTGAGTTCATTCACGCTTTCGACGCTTACCGCGAGTACCTGCTCCGGGCCGGGGCCGTGCTATCCGCCGTATATCTGGCCTGGCGAATCCGGCGAGGTCCGCGGATGCGGTCGCTTCCCCCGTGGCAGCGCCCGCAGCGCGGCCAGATGGGATAGTAGCGGCGTTTCCTATGATTACCGGCTATAGGCGGCGGGTATACCGGCCGTGCGAAATCCGCTGTCCGCGGGGAACGGCAGCAGGTGTACGTTCAGTTCCTGTTTCCCGGCCCCGCACGTGATCCCGTCCCAGCATCATCCGATCGCGGCGAGGCCGTGGGAGACGAGGCCCCGGCCAGTCCAGCGGGGTCACGTCGCTGCATGCGTCCGGGCTGCGAGCCTGCCGCAGACAGCACGGGACCGATAACCTGGACCCCCCGCGCCGTACGGCGTGCCCTACCCGCTCCTATTCCGCGTGAGGTCTGACCCGTGCCCATAGGCAAGGTCAAGTGGTATGACGCCGACAAGGGTTTCGGCTTTCTCACCCGCGATGACGGGGGTGAGGTGTTCGTCCATTCGTCGGCCCTCCCACCCGGCAGCGCCGCCGGACTGCGCGCAGGCCAGCGCGTCGAGTTCGGCGTCATCGAGGGCCGCCGCGGGGTCCAGGCGCTTCAGGTCCGGCTCCTTGAGCCGCCGCCCACGGTGGCCAAGACCAACCGCAAGAGCCCGGACGAGATGGTCCTGCTCGTCGAGGACCTCATCAAGCTGCTCGATGGGCTGTCGGGCACCTACCGGCGGGACCGGCACCCCGACGCCCGCGACGCGAAAAAGATCGCGGCCGTGCTGCGCGCCGTCGCCGACGACGTCGAGGCCTGACCACCGCCCATCATCGGCGGCGGCCGGCTCAGCAGTCCATGCCGGGCCGGGGCGCGGCGGCCCCAGGTGACATCGGCCGGCTCAGCAGTCCATGCCGGGCGGGGGTACGGCGGCCCCAGTGACATCAGCCGGGTCGGCGGCCTGGCCGGGCAGCAGCACCGAGACCTCCAGCCCTCCCGCGGGGCGGCTGCGGGCGATCACGTCACCGTGATGCGCGATCGCGACCGAGCGGACGATCGACATGCCCAGGCCTGCGCCCGCAGCCGAACCCGCGCTCCCGTCCAGGCGGCGGAACGGCTCGAAGAGCTGGGCCGCGAGTTCCTCGGGGATCCGGGGGCCGCCGTTGCTCACCGCGAGAAAAGCGGCGTCCCCGCGCATCCCGGTGGCGACCTGGACCCACCCGCCGGGCGGGTTGTGCCGGACGGCGTTGTCGACCAGGTTCGCTACCAGCCGGTCGAGCAGGATGCTGTCGCCTGAGGTGGGCGCGGCCTGCAGCGCGGTTTCCACCCGCAGGGACCCGGCCCGGATGGCTGGTGCCGCGGCGTCGAGCGCGTCCTCGGCCAGCACCCCGAGGTCGGCCTGCTCTCTGACGAGCACCCCCCGGTCACTGCGGGCCAGGGCAAGCAGCGCCTCGATGAGCGCCTCGGCCCGGTCTGCCGCCTGACGGACCTCGGCCGCCATGTCTTCCAGCTGGGCGGGCGTCCGGCCCGGTTTGGCCAGCGTGACATCGATGGCCGTGCGCATCACCGTCAGCGGAGTCCGCAGCTCGTGTGAGGCGTTCGCGACGAACCGGCGCTGGCTGGCGAAGGCCGCGTCAAGGCGCGCCAGCATGGCGTCGTAGGTGTCGGCCAGTTCTTCAATTCGTCGTTGGGGCCGTCCAGGGCGAGTCGCTCGCCGAGATTCTCCTCTGACGCCCGGCGCGCCGACCTGGTGATGGCGTGTACCGGCCGCAGCGCCCGCCCGGCCAGCAGCCAGCCCACCGCGCCGGACATGAGGCCCATGACGCCGAGGCCGACCAGCGAGTAGAGCAGCAACTGGTGCACGGCCGCGGCCCGCTGGCTCGCCGCGCCGACCGCGACGCCGCTGTTGAAGCCCTGCTCGCACTTGCTGATCAGGGCCTGGTCGGGGGGCGCGGCCTGGGTCTTGGGCGCGGCCAGCACCTTGGAGCATTGGTTCTTGAACGCCGCGAGCGCCGCTGACGAGGCCGGCTGGCTGTTGCTGAGGCCGCGGACGACGAAGACGTAGGTGAAGGTCAGCAGCATGGCCCCAGCCAGCAGGAACAGGACGCTGTACGTGATGGTGAGCCGAAGCCGGATCGTCCGCCGCCCGGAGCGCCGAAGCGGCCACGGGGCCCTCACCACGGGGCCCTCATGACGGGCCGCGCAGCCGGTAGCCGCTGCCGATGACCGTCTCGATGGGGGGCGGTTCCCCGAGCTTGCGGCGCAGCCGGGCCATGGTCACCGACACCGTATTGCTGAACGGATCCGCGTGCTCGTCCCACACATTCTCCAGGAGGTCCTCAGCGCTCACCACCGCGCCGTCCGCGCTGACCAGTGCCTCCAGGATGCCGAACTCCTTGCGGGTGAGGGCCAGCGGGCGGCCAGCCCGGCTAGCCCTGCGCCTGGCCCGGTCCACCGTGAGATCCCCCCGGACGGCGATCGGCGGCATCGACGGGCTGCGCCGGGACAGGGCCTGAACGCGGGCGACAAGTTCCGCGAACGCGAACGGCTTGCCCAGGTAGTCATCGGCGCCCAGATTGAGCCCATCGACCCGGTCCTCGACGGCCGCGGCCGCGGTGAGCATGAGGATCCGCGCCGGGGACGGGCCTGCGACCAGGCTCGCGCACACCGCGTCGCCGTGCACGCGTGGCAGGTCCCGGTCGAGCACCACGACGTCGTACCGGGTGAGCGCGGTGATTTCCACGGCGGCGGCGCCGTCGTAGGCCACGTCCACGGCCATGCCCTGATCGCGCAGGCCCTCCGCGATCCGGTTGGCCAGCACCTTCTGATCCTCCACCACGAGCACGCGCACGTCCCTATGGTGCCCCAGCTGGCATGACAAGGACATAACACGAGGTGCTGTCGCGGCCGGCCCGAGCCCAGGCCCGCCTGCGCGGCTGGCCCGCCGGAGCCGCCCGGGGGGCGCCATTCTGTAGCGCTCGTGTCACCGGTGGCGGCATAGAACTCTCCGTGTCAGGTCAGCTCCCCGAGGAGGATCAGCATGAGAGTTCAGGCGACCGCCCCAGGTCGCGTACCACGCAGCAGGGTGCCCGCGGCATCGGGCACCCTGGCCGTGCTTGGTGTGCTGGGCATGCTGCTGGCGGGCTGCGGCGGGAGCGGCTCCGCGCCGGCCGCCGTGCCCAGCCTCAGCCAGGGCACCAGCGGCACGTACGCCGCAGGCAGCAGCCGGGCCGCGGCACTGCACGCCGCCGCGCAGTGCATCCGGCAGCACGGCATCCCCAGCTACGCGGACCCGGTGCTCACCGCCAGCGGAGCCGTCTACAGCGACTCGCGGCCCATCCAGGACGCTTCTGCCTCGATCCTGGCGGCGGTGACCGCGGCGTGCCGCACACTGGCCGCCCGGGCCGGCCTCAACCCGGGGAACGAGCCCCCGGCCCCGCCGCAACTGGTGCAGGCGGGAGTCCGTGCCGCGGAATGCCAACGGGCGCACGGTCTGCCCGACGTGCACGACCCGACGGCGAACACGCCGTACACCCCGGGCCACGGGTTCGGCATGTCCGGGAGCGAGATTCCGGCGGGCGGGAAGCTGAGCCCCGCCTTCCAGCGGGCCGTGCACGCCTGCCAGAGCCAGATCTTCGCCGAGATCCGTGGCTCGACCCTGTCGAGCCTGGCCAGTGATGGCTGACGGGGCCCGTGGCGGGCGCGGCCGGTCCGGGCGGCGGCGGGCGGCCCTGCTGGCCGTGGCGGC
>DAIRVB010000321.1:0-5646 GCA_036803065.1 Streptosporangiaceae bacterium | reverse complement strand
GTGGGAGCACGGAATACGGGAGCCCGGCCAGCGGGGACGGGCTGCCGCCCGGCGGCATCGCGGCGGTGGACGCCATCGCGGACGGCTTCCAGCTACACGCTGGCCAACCCGGACTGGCGTACGGGATCGTGGCCGCGGGTTCCCTGGTGCACGCGAGGGGCCTCGGCGAGCGGCGGCTCGGCGGCGCAGTCCCGGATGCCGGGACCGTCTTCCGGATCGCCTCGATGACAAAGAGCTTCACCGCCGCGGCCATCCTGGCGCTGCGCGACGACGACGCCCTGGCGCTCGACGATCCAGCCGAGGAGTACGTCCCTGAGCTCCGCGGCCTGCGCCCGGCGACCGCCGACTCACCACAGATCTCCATCCGGCACCTGCTGACCATGACCGCCGGATTCCCGACCGACGACCCGTGGGGGGACCGGCAACAGGGCCTGCCACCCGGGGAGTTCGCGGAATTCCTCCGCGGCGGCGTGAGCTTCGCCTGGGCCCCTGGCACCCGCTTCGAGTACGCCAACCTGGGTTACGCGATCCTCGGCCGGGTGGTCGCCGCGGCAGCGGGTACGGGCTACCTGGACCTCGTGCGGGAGCGGCTGCTTGTTCCGTTGGGGATGTCCCAGACCGGATTCGAAGCCGCAGAGTTCCACGAGGCGCAACTGGCGGCGGGGTATCGCCGCGACGGCGGCGGGTGGGCGGAACTGGTACCGGACCCCAGCGGGGCGTTCGCGCCGATGGGCGGGATATTCAGCACCGTCGGCGACCTGGCCCGCTGGGTCACTGGCTTCGCGGCCGCATTCCCCCCGGGGGATGAAGCGGCCGGGGGCCCGCATCCGCTGCGCCGCGCGACCCGGCGCGAGATGCAGCTGGCCCAGGTGGCGCAGCCGCGGCGGGGGCCGTCGCGGCTCATCGGGGACGCCGGGCAGGCCAGCTACGGCTTCGGGTTGTTCGTCGAGGAGGACCCGGTCGGGGGACTGATCATCCAGCACAGCGGGGGGTATCCCGGCTTCGGAAGTCACATGCGCTGGCACCCGGAGACCGGGATCGGCGTGATCGTGCTGGCGAACAGCACCTATGCGGGCGCGCACCCGCTCGGCACGAAGATGATGGACGCGCTGCTGGCGCAGCGGCCACCGGCGGCCGGGAGCCATCGGCCGGTCCGCGGCCCAGCCCCAGACCCGGCCGGCCCGTGGCCGGAGACGCTCCGCGCGCAGCAGGCGGCGAGCCAGATCCTGCAGTCCTGGGACGACGCCGCCGCCGACCGGCTGTTCTCGGAGAACGTCGCGCAGGACGAACCCTTCGCTGAGCGCCGGGCCACGATCGAGCTGGTCCGCCAGCGCATCGGAGCGTTCACCGGCGACCCGGCCCGGGCCGCCGAGTTCGACTCTCCCGCGCACTGCCGGTGGTGGCTGCGCGGTGAACACGGTGCCGTGCAGGCCGAGATCCGGCTCACCCCGGAGCGGCGCCCCCGCGTCCAGTCGCTCACGCTCGCGGTGCCGCCTGCCCGGGATTCACCGCTTGGCCACGTCATGGAAGCCCTCCTTACCTTCCTCAACGACAACCCACGCGACCTCCCGTTCACCCTGCCGGTGTCCGGATCAGTGGATGCCGGTCTCCTGACGCGCCAGCTCAGGGTCGCTGCTGCCTGGGCCGGCCGGTGCCAGCCGAGTGCGTTCTGCGGCGGGAACGGCGAGACGAGAAGCACGGTGGAACTGGCCGGGGAGAGCGCCCGGCTCATCCTGAGTGTCGTCGTGGACCCGGCCGAGCACCTGTTGCAAGAGGCGGACATCCAGATAGCAACCTGACGGCCCCGCCGCACTGGCTGTCGCACCAAGTTCGATCGGCAACCAGGCTGGATCCGGCATCGGCGCGATCGAACTCGTGTTTGATTGATGGTTTACACGCGAACGCATGACCCGACCACCTCGCCCCCCCGGGCTAGCACTGCGGGGGGTTCCGGGGGGACGTCCCCCCGGGCTAGCACTGCAGGGTTCGCTGCTGGACCTCTGTGATGAGGCGGCCCCTGGGCCGCTCGGGTCATCGCCGCGGCGCACGGTGCTCGGCGATGGGGCCTGGATCGATATCCGGCGGGGCTGGATGACCGGCGCCGGCGCGCTGTTCGACCGGCTGCTCCGTTGTGTGCCGTGGCGTGCCGAGAAGCGGCCGATGTTTGACCGGGTCGTCGACGTCCCCCGGCTGCTGTGCTTCTACACGGAAGGCCAGGCCCTCCCCGACCCTGCCCTTGAGCAGGCCAGGGAGGCACTCAGCGACCACTACCAGGCGGAACTCGGTGAGGCGTTCAGCACCGCGGGGCTATGCCTGTACCGGGACGGCCTGGACAGCGTCGCGTGGCACGGGGACACGATAGGGCGCGGCGCGACGTCCGACACCATGGTCGCGATCGTCTCGCTGGGCACCCCCCGTGCGCTGCTGCTCCGGCCCAACGGCGGTGGCCGCGCGCTGCGCCACGACCTCGGCCACGGCGACCTCATCGTGATGGGCGGCAGCTGTCAGCGCACCTGGCAGCACGCGGTGCCCAAGACCGCGAGGGCCACCGGGCCTCGGATCAGCGTTCAGTTCCGTCCGCGCGGAGTCCGCTGACCGGTGGAGCCCGCTGACCGGTGGAGCCCGCTGACCGGCGGAGCCGCTGACCGGCCGAGTTCGCCACTGCAGAGCCCGCTGACTGGCGAAGTCCGCTGACTGCGGAGCCCGCTGACTGGCGGAGCCTGCTGACAGCGGAGCCCGCTGACTGGCGGAGCCTGCTGGCAGCGGTCAGGCTCGGCCAGGAAGCTGGCCCTCCAGGAACCTGGCGACCAGCCCGCGGATCACGGTCGCCATCGAGAATCCGTGTTCGGCGCACCATTCGCGCAGCTGGGCGTGCTGGTCGGTGGAGAAGCGGACCGGAACCATCTGCTGGCCCCCGGGCGGTGACGGGCGCATCCCGAGCGCGATGTCCGCCTGCGACAGCGCCCGCACGGACTGCGATTCGGAGGTCAGCCACATCGCGCGGCGCGGGATTGCTGCCTCGGGTGCCGCGGCCGCAGGCCCGGCCTGTGCCGCCAACCCGGCCGCGGCCAGTGCGCCCGCGTCCCTGCGCAACAGCCAGGCGAAGACCCGGTCCCGGTCCGCGGTGTCCAGCTGCCCCACTGCCCGCACGAGCAATTCGACGGCATCCGGGCTTGGCTCTGGGTCAGGTGAGGCGGCGGGTTCCGTCGGCGGTTCGGTCATCATTGACTCCGGTAAGAAGACACAGCCGCTAGATATCACTTCTCGATATCACGCTATCGCTCCGGCATCAACCCAGGGTGCCCGCCCGCGCCAGGAACCGTGTCAATCCCAGGTTTGGGCCGGTTAGCCGCGGGCTCCGAGGGCGATGCCGAGGAGTGCGTCCACGGTGTCGCGGACCAGCTTGGCGGACTCGGGCGCGGCTGACCCGGCGGCGAGGACCGCGTCGGACCAGCGGTCCACGGCGGCGATCGCGCCCGGCGCGTCGAGGTCGTCGGCGAGGCGCTCGCGAACGGCCGCGAGCACGGCCTCCCCCGACGGCACGGATTCTCCCAGCAGCACGGAATCTCCCAGCAGCACGGAACCTCCCAGCAGCACGGAATCTCCCAGCAGCACGGATTCTCCCGGCAGCACGGAATCACCGGATCCCGCCGACGCGATGCTGACTGCCGCACGCCAGCGGGCCAGTCGTTGCTTTGCGGCTTCCAGACCCGGCTGGGTCCAGTCCCAGTCATGCCGGTACCGGTGCGCGAGGATCGCGAGCCGCACCGCCATGGGGTCGGTGCCCTCCGCCAGCAGGGCCGACACGAACACCAGGTTGCCCAGCGACTTCGACATCTTCTCGCCGTCCAGCCGCACCATCCCGGCATGCGCGTAGCGACGTGCGAACACCGGCGTCGCGTCGCCCAGGGCCACCCGGGCATGCGAGGCGCTCATTTCGTGATGCGGGAAGACCAAGTCGGCCCCACCGGCCTGGACGTCGAACAGCGGGCCGAGATACCGCGTGGCAATCGCCGCGCATTCCACATGCCAGCCTGGCCTGCCCGGGCCGAACGGAGCCTCCCAGGAAGGTTCCCCTGGACGCGCGGCCAGCCATACCAGGGCGTCAAGCGGGTCTTTCTTGCCCAGCCGACCCGGGTCGCCGCCGCGCTCCGCGGAGAGCACCTCCATGGCCGCACGATCGAGCCCGGACACCGAGCCGAATGCGCCGTCGCAAGCCCGGGAGAAGTACACGTCCCCGTCCAGGTCATACAGAGCGCCCCGATCGCCGAGCAGGCTGTTGAACTGCTCGATGTCCGGCAGTGCCTCCACCGCCCCGACCAGATGGACGGGGGGGACCACCCGCAGCGCCTCCATATCGGAGCGGTACCGGGCGATCTCCCGGTCGGCGAGGACCCTCCAGTCCTCCCCGTCGCGGGTAGCGCGTTCCAGGAGGGGATCGTCCACGTCGGTCACGTTCTGCACGTAACGGACCTCATGGCCGGCGTCCCGCCAGGCCCGGACCAGCAGGTCCCAGGCGATGAAAGTCGCTGCGTGCCCGATATGGGTCGCGTCGTAGGGGGTAATCCCGCATGCGTAGACCGTCGCTACCTGCCCGGCCGCCGCCGCCGCGAGTTCACCAGTCGCGGTGTCCATCACGAGCGTCTCGGGACCTCGTCCCGGCAGATCGGGAACAACAGGGGCAGGCCAGGAATCCATAGCCGCAGGGTAGTCGCACCCAGACCGCGTACGTCCCAGCAGGACGGCGGCGGATGATCTCCCAGACCAGGCAGTCGCAACGGGTGCGGTCAACAGCCATTGTTCCTGGCATTCACGAGTTACTTCGGCTATTGCCGCCGATCGCTTCTCATATCGGTGTCAGATCGGCCGGAGTCAACACCATGGCAGGACCCATTCCCCCGGATGACGGCGAAGAGATCCTACGGATGCAACGTGGCGTGCGGGACTGGGTGCTACGGTCCTCGCGCCAAGGCGAGCAAGGGTTCCGCAGAGTTTCGCCGCCAGTGTTGCTCTCGCGGCTCTGGGACGTGGCCACCGGCCGGCAGATTGGTGCGCCTCTTTCCGGTGACGCCTTCATCCTGAACGCTGTTACTTTCAGCCCCGACGGCAGAACGCTCGCGACCGCCAGCTTCGACGGCACGACCCGGCTGTGGAATGTGACCACCCAACGCAAGATCGGCTCAGCCATGACTGGCGGCCGCCTGACGGTAGGAGTGGCGTTCAGCCCTGACGGCACCAAGCTGGCCACAGCAAACTATGACGGCACGGCACGACTGTGGGACGTGGCCACCCACCACCAAATCGGTAAACCTATGACCGCTGACGCGTCGTTCCTGAGCGATGTCGCGTTCAGCCCCGGCGGCACGAAGCTGGCCACAGCGAGTTGGGATGGAACCGCGCGGCTGTGGGCCACGGCAACGCACCAGCAGATCGGCTCGGCTCTGACGGCCGGCACAGGGGCCGTCACCGGGTCGGAAAGCGGGATCGTCCAGAGCGTCGCGTTCAGCCGTGACGGCACCCTCCTGGCCACCGCGAGCTGGGACGGCACCGCGCGGCTCTGGGATGTGGCCACCCAGCTCCAGCGGTGGCGTCCGGCACGGCGCTCGGCCGCAGGGCGGGCGGCCTCCCGGGCTGGGCTGCCTGCTC
>DAIRVB010000320.1:0-5649 GCA_036803065.1 Streptosporangiaceae bacterium | reverse complement strand
CACGACGGCGGCCTGTCAGCTCCGCAATGGGAGCGCGCGGTCGGCGCGGCCGTGGCCCGGATCCGGGCCGGGGACCTGCGCAAGGTGGTTCTGGCCAGGGACCTGCACGCTACGGCCTCGGTCAGCGTCGATGAGCGCCTGCTGCTCAGCAGGCTCGCCGCCCGGTACCCGGACTGCTATACGTTCGCCTGCGCCGGGCTCATCGGTGCCACCCCCGAACTCCTGATCAGGCGGCAAGGCCGGCAGATCACCTCGCTGGTGCTGGCCGGCACGATGCCGCGCAGCCGCGATCCGGCCGAGGACACGGCACTCGGGGCGGCGCTGCTGGCCTCGGCCAAGGACGCCGAAGAGCACGAGTACGCGGCGGCCAGCGTGCGCGACGCGCTGGCACCGCTGTGCGACCGGCTGACGGTCGAGGGGCACCCGTCGCTGCTGCGACTGGCCAATGTGCAGCATCTCGCGACCGCCGTCACCGGGCACCTCGCCACGGCCTCGCCGCTGGGCGCCGTGCATTCCGTCCTGGCGCTGGTGGACGCCCTGCACCCGACGGCGGCGGTCTGCGGAACGCCGACCGAGGCAGCCATGGAACTGATCCGCGAACTCGAGGGAATGGACCGGGGCCGCTACGCGGGCCCGGTCGGCTGGGTGGACACCGAGGGCAACGGCGAGTGGGGCATCGCCATGCGGTGCGCGGAACTCGACGGGCCGCGGGCGCGCCTGTTCGCCGGCTGCGGAATAGTCGCGGGCTCCGACCCGGCGGCCGAACTCGCCGAGGCGCAGACAAAGTTCCGGCCGATGCAGTTCGCCCTGGAGGCCTGACCGCGCGCCGTCAGTGCAGGCGGACCCGTGGATCGAGGACCGCGTAGAACGCGTCCACCACGATATTCGCGGTCACCACCGCGGCGGCGGCCACGATGACCACGCCGATGATCACGGGCAGGTCGGACTGAATGATCGCCTGGACCGCGGTAAAGCCAAGGCCCGGCATGCCGAACACGGACTCGGTGATGATCGCGCCGCCGAGCAGCACCCCGACATCGATGCCGTACTGGGTGACGACCGGAGTCAGCGCGGCGCGAAGCGAATGCCGGAAGATCACCCGCCGCTCGGACAGGCCTTTCGCCCGGGCGGTACGGATGTAATCCTCACCCATGACGTCGAGCATCGATCCCCGGGTGAGCCGGGTGTAGGCGGCGGCCGACACCAGGGCCAGCGTGAACCAGGGCAGGATCAGACCTCGGAACCACTCGAACGGATTCTGGGTGATCGGCGTGAAGCCGGCCCCCGGGAACGCGTGGATGCCGTGGATCGTGAACTCGTAATAGAACACCAGGAGGAAGAGAAGGCCAAGCACGAAGCTGGGCATCGAGTAGAAGAGCAGCGCCAGGCCGGTGAACATGCGGTCCCAGATCGACCGGCTGCGCACCGCGGAAATCACGCCGCTGAGCACGCCCATGACGACCCACAGAATCGCGGCCCCGGCGATTAGCGAGAGGGTGATCGGGAACGCTCCCGCGATGATCGAGTTCACCGACTGACTGTGGTAAAAGTCATAACCCAGGTTGCCGTGCAGGAGCAGCCACAGGAAGTGGCCGTATTGCACGTAGATCGGCCGGTCGAGCAGCAGCCGGTGTGCCACCTCCGCGACGGTCGCCGGCGTCGCCTGCTTTCCTGCCAGCCGGTGGGCCACGGATCCGGCGCCCGGCCCGACGAAGAAGATGAGAAAGACACTGACCGTGACCAGCCACATGACAAGGATCCCCTGAAGGATCCGGCGGATCAGAAAGCGCGTCACCTGGGCTCCTAGACGAACAACTGGTCGCCGCGCGGGTCGAACGCGTCGCGGACACCGTCTCCGAAAATGTTGAACGCAACCGTCGTAATCAGCAGCGCCAGGCTGGGGAACACCAGGAACCACCATGCCCCGTACTGATAGACACTCTGCGAATCACTGATCATCTGCCCCCAGTCGGGGGTGGGCGGTGGAATGCCGACGCCGAGGAATGACAGCGACGCCTCGGTCACGATGGTGAGCGGGATAAGCAGGGTCGTGTAGACGATGATCGGCGCCATCACGTTCGGCAGGATGTCGATGAACATGATCCGCCACGGTCCGGCGCCGAGCGACCGGGCTGCCTCGACGTACTCCTTCTCCTTGATCGACAGGACCTGGCCGCGCACGATGCGGCCGACCGCGACCCAGCCGAAGAGCCCGATGACGATGATGACGACGGCGAACCCCGGGCCGATGACGGTGACCAGGGAGATACCGAGCAGCAGGAACGGGAACGCGAGCAGCACGTCCATGAGCCGGGCCAGGATCGAGTCGGTGAGCCCGCCGAAGTAGCCCGCGGCCAGGCCGATGATGGCGCCGACCGCGACCGTCAAAGCGGTCGCGACCACGCCGACGATCAGCGAGATCCGCGCCCCGTAGGCGATCCGCACCAGGATGTCACGCCCCAGGGGGTCCGTTCCCAGCAGGAAATGGCCCGAGGGCCCCAGCGGCTGGCCGTCCGGCGTCAGGCCAACCGGCGCGTAGAACTGCTGGTCCGCTCCATGCCCGGTGATGGCCCCGAATACGGGCGCGAAGATTGCCACCAGGACGACAAGCACGATGACGCCCAGGGAGATCATCGATGCCCGGTCGTGACGCAGCCGCTCAATGCCCAGCCGCAGCGGGCTGCGGCCCTCAATCTTGCGGGCCGCCGGTGCCTCGGGAACCTCATGGACAGGTTCTGCCACGAGGCCGCCGGGTGCTGCCTGCTCACTGCCGAAACCCAGGCCGCCGACGCTCATCAGAACTCCCTTCAGTCGGACCCGAGCAGGCCGGCTGCGGAGCCGCCCAGGATCCCGGTCTCGATGATGCGATCGTCGGCGCCGATGCTCGGCCGGGCCAGCGAGATGTCTTCCCCGTCCTCGACCGGGAAATGGCAGGCGGTCAGGTGCTCAGGGGCGTCGCCCAGCCGGGGCTCCAGCACGGGCACGTCGGAGACGCAGGTCGGGGCAGCCTTCGGGCACCGTGGGTGGAACCGGCAGCCGGACGGCGGGGCGATCGGCGACGGCACGTCGCCGACCAGGATTATCCGCTCGCGCCGGTCGGCGGCGTCCGGGTCGGGGACGGGAACCGCCGATAGCAAGGCGTCCGTGTATGGGTGCCGCGGGTGCGCCCAGAGCTGCTCGACCGGCGCGAACTCCGCGATCTGCCCGAGGTACATGACCGCGACCGCGTTACTCACGTGCCGCACGACAGACAGGTCATGGGCGATGAAGATGTAGGTGAGCCCGAGTTCCCGCTGCAGGTCGGCGAGCAGGTTGATGATCTGCGCCTGGATGGAGACGTCCAGCGCCGACACCGGCTCATCGCAGACAATGAGCTTGGGCCGGAACGCGAGAGCGCGCGCCACGCCGATGCGCTGCCGCTGGCCACCGGAGAACTCGTGCGGGAACCGGTTGTAGTGCTCGGGGTTGAGCCCGACCAGCTCCATGACCTCCTGGACCCGGCGCTTGCGGTCCTGGCCGCTGGCGATGCCATGGATCGCGAACGGATCCCCGATGATCGACCCGACCCGGCGGCGCGGGTTCAGCGACCCGTACGGATCCTGGAAGATCATCTGCATCTCGCGGCGGAACGGCCGCATGCTCCGGCGCGACAGCGTGGTGATGTCGTGCCCGTCGAAGGTGACCTTCCCGGACGTTATGTCGTGCAGTCGGACGATGCAGCGGGCCAGCGTCGACTTCCCGCACCCCGTCTCGCCCACCAGGCCGAGGGTCTGCCCCTTGCGTACCTCCAGGTTCACGCCGTCGACCGCGTGCACGACGTCCCGCTGCCTCTGGAACACCGACGCCGACTGCACGGGAAAGTACTTGACGAGGTTCTCCACCCGGAGCAGGACATCGCTGTCGCTCACCGGGGCCGTCGCGGGGACGCCCGCGTCCGTGGCCACGCCCTCACGCCCCAGCCGGCGCGGCGAGGCTCTCGCCAACGACTCTGCGGCGCACGGCATCACGAGCCGCGGAGTCATGCGGAAGCCAGCAGGCGGAAAGGTGCCGCTCGTCCCCGCCGACCGCCGCGAGCGCGGGCACCTCGGTGCGGCACCGGTCCATCACGTACGGACATCGGGGGTGGAAGGGACAGCCCGGCGGCAGGGTGATCAGGCTGGGCGGCTGCCCCTGGATCGGCCGGAGCCGCTCACGCTGTCCGCCGTAGGCGGGCAGCGACTGCAGCAGCCCCTCGGTGTAGGGATGATGGTTGGCGAAGAACGTGGTCCGCCGGTCGGCCTGCTCCATCACCGCACCGGCGTACATCACCACGACCTCGTCCGCGACGTCCGCGATCACCCCGAGGTCGTGGGTGATCAGGATGACGGCGGTACCGAACTCGTCCTGCAGCGTGCGGATGACCTGGAGAACCTGGGCCTGCACGGTCACGTCGAGCGCCGTTGTCGGCTCGTCGGCGATGAGCAGTTCCGGGCTCAGCGCCATGGCCATCGCGATCATCGCGCGCTGCCGCATGCCGCCGGAGAACTGGTGCGGGAAATCGTCGACCCTGCGGTCAGCCTGCGGGATGCCGACCAGGCGAAGCAACTCGATGGCCCGGGCGCGCGCCTGCGCCTTCGACATCTCGTGATTGTGCTCACGGATCATTTCCACGATCTGCCAGCCCACCCGGTAGTAGGGGTGCAGGCTCGACAGCGGATCCTGGAAGATCATGCCGATCTTCGCGCCGCGGACCGTCCGTAGCTGGTTGTTGGTCTGCGTGAGCAGATCCTTGCCTTCGAACATGGCCCGGCCAGAGATCCTGGCCCCGCGGGTGAGGCCCATGATCGTCTGAGTGGCCACGCTCTTGCCCGAGCCGGATTCACCGACGATGCCAAGGGTCTGCCCGGTATCGACCTGGAATGACACGCCACGGACCGCCTGCACGACGCCATCCGAGGTACGGAACGACACGTGCAGGTCTTCGACCTCAAGGAGCGCCATGCTACCTACCCTTCGCGCAGTCCGGTCTGGACATAACGCCAGTTTGCGCAGCCCACACCGGTAAGCCGACTGTAATCCCGCCGCCGCCCCACGGTAGACCGTGGGGCGGCGGCGGGATGTCAGGCCTTCAGCCTTAGTTCCGCCGGTTACGGAGTGGACAGCCAGACATTCGTCGGATCGAACTGCTGGATTTGCGGGATGTACACCGCGTTGTGCACGTAGCTCGCGTGATACAGCGGCTGCTGCGGGGCGGCGATCGGGTAGATCGCCGCATCCTGCATGACCTTCTGATCCGCCTGGGCCCAGATGGTCGCGGCGGCGGACGCCGAGGCTGCCTCGTCGCCCTGGGTGATCAGGCTGGTCACCGCGGGATCGTTGTAGAACCCGAAGTTGCTGCCGACCGGCGGGTAGGAGGCTGGGCCTGAGTACAGCGGCCCGAAGAATGACGCCGCCGCGTCGCCGTACCAGTCCGGCGACCACGCAGCCAAAGCCATGTCCCACACGCCCTGCTTCGCGGCGGTAGGCACCTCCATGTATTTCACGTAGAAGTCCGAGCTCGTCGCGGAGAGCAGCTTGACCTTCACGCCGATCTTCGACAGGTCAGACTGGAGCGTCTGCGCTACCTTCGTCCCGATCGTGCTCGACGGCCGGTACAGCAGGGTCAGGTTC
>DAIRVB010000319.1:0-5650 GCA_036803065.1 Streptosporangiaceae bacterium | reverse complement strand
GGTTGGGGTGCTGGTTGGGGTGCTGGTTGGGGTGCTGGCTACCGTGCTTGGTGCCGCAGAAGCACGGGCCTTGGTAACCAAGATCCTGTGGGTCCGCCTGGTATACGGCACACAGGTAGTGCATGTACTCGGGGCCGGGGCGTTTCTGAGCGCTCTCGTAGGCGGACAGCAGGGTCTCGCTGAACCGGGGCAGCGCGCGCCCCTCGGCCGCATACCGCGCCCGGACCTGAGCGACGACATCGGCCAAGGCGACCCCGAACGCCAGCCGATAGGCACGGATCGACGTGGTGCCGAATTCCGGCCCGCATTGATCACGGATGATGGCGGCGATCTCGGCCGGGGTGCGTCCCGAGACCAGGTTCTGCGCCCTGATTCTGCGGGCTACTGCAGTCTCCTGCCGAGTCTCGCCATCTGGTTTCCCGGCCGGATCTGGTATCCCGGCCGGATCTGGTATCCCCGCCGGGCCTTCACCCGGCTCGTCCTGCCCTGCTGCGCGCCGTCTGTCGGCAGACCCACCGCGCTGTGCAACCGCCATCCCGGCCCCTTTCTTCGGGCACTAGCCCCCCATCCAGGCAGTGCATGGCTACTCAAAGTAGTACCTACGTCACTATGACGGGATCAGTGTTGGCGATATCTCCGTATCATGTCGATATGTCCTAGTAGTGCGGTGCAATTCTCTCTATACATATTGCATTCCGCACGCTACGAATGCACGTGGTCATAGCAAACCTGGCTTCAGGCCGAGCACGAGACAGGTGTACCGGCCCGGTCAGGCTCCCCCGGCCGGGGCCAGATGCGTTGGCGGGGCGCTGCCCGCTCGGCGGCGGCTCTGCCGGAGGGCTCGGCGGCGCTGCCGGATGGCTCGGCGGCGGCGCTGCCGGATGGCTCGGCGGGACCGGCCCGCTGGCGGATGCGTTGGCGGGGACGCTGCCGGAGCGCCCGGCGGACTGGTCATGCCAGGTCTGGCGGCCGGCCAGGATGGGATGAGCCTGACGCGCCTACGTCACCCGAAAGGATGCTTTGTGATCCCGGAAGTGCTCCCCGCGGTGGGCGCCGCCATCACCGTGGGTTCCCCGAGTGGCGCCACGCTCAGTTCGGCCTGCGGCCAGGCCCCCGGTATTGCGTGCCAACTCATCTGGGACGTGTCGCACAATGGAAACGTTGCCGGGCTGATCGCCGGGCCAGTCACCGTGGTGCTGCAGATCCTCTTCGTTCTGCTGCTGGCCCTGGCCATCAGGGCCGTCACGCACCGGGCCATCAAGCGGATCACCAAGCACGCCGCCGAATTCGAGCCTGACTCAGCCCATGTGCTCTTCCGGGAACGCCGGCGGCAGCGCGCCCAAGCGCTCGGTTCCATCCTGCGCAGCGCCACGTCGGTGGTCATCTTCGGCATCGCCGGGATCACCGTCGCCGGCGACCTGGGCCTGAACCTGGCGCCGGTGCTAGCCAGCGCGAGCGTCCTCGGCCTCGCCGTTGGATTCGGCGCGCAGGGCCTGGTGAAGGACTACTTGGCCGGGGTCTTCATGCTGGTCGAGGACCAGTACGGGGTCGGTGATGTCATCGACTCGGGTTACGCCACGGGAACGGTCGAGGCGGTGAGCCTGCGTGTCACCCGGCTGCGCGACGTGAACGGGGTGGTCTGGCACGTGCGCAACGGCATGATCGACCGGATCGGCAACGAGTCACAGGGATGGGCTCGGGCGGTCATCGACTTTCCGGTCGGCTACCAGGAGAACCTGCCGCGGGTGCGTCAGCTCATGAAGCAGGTCGCCAGTGAGATGTGGAAGGAGTCTCGCTGGCGGGACGTGATCCTGGAGGAACCCGAGGTGTGGGGCGTGGAGGCGATATCCAGCGAGTCCGTTGTGATGCGACTGGTGGCCAAGACGGTCCCGCTCGGGCAATGGGAGGTCGCCCGCGAGCTCAGGGAGCGGCTGAAGACCGCGCTGGACGCCTCAGACGTGCGAGGCGAGCCCATCGCTACGGCCTTGAATGCGGGGTCCGCCGCCCAGGCGGAGGCTCAGGCCCACGCGGCCGGGCCTGACGAGAAGTGATCCCACCGAGGAACAGTTAGTTCCGGGAGGCGTGGGCCCCTCCGGCGGACTCAGCGGTTAGCTGCTCCCGGCGCGCCCGCCTGGCCGGCCGGCGCTGTCCAACGCCGTCCAGCGGTGTCCAGGATGGGCGGCGATCCGGCCACCAGGCGCGGATCATGGCCCGACAGGGCCAATCTGCCCACGTGCCGCCGACCGCTAACCCTCATGAGGAACCCGCCATGAAAGTGAAACGCAGCCGGATACCGCGCATGATTCTCGGGACGGCGCTATGCCTGGGAGCGCTGGGGCTCGCACCGTCGGCCGCCCTCGCCTCCTCGCCGCTGCCCGCGCCCACCAACCTCCAGGCCGCGCACGTCGCCGACACCAGCGCCGATCCAGCGCCCTGGTCCGCTACGGCACCGGATTGGGCGAAACCGGCGACTTGGGTTGGCTGACCGTGTTGCTGGCGTCCGGCGAGGGCCACCGTCGCAGGGCAGCGGCGAGAAGCACGGCGAACGCGCAGGCCGCGACGACGGCACCGGACAGGAAGCCCGTCGTGGCCCGGTCTACCGCGATGCCCGGAAAAGCGGCGCCGGCTACCATCCCCGCCACTCCGAGCAGCCAGCCCGCTGTGGTCCAAGCGTGCAGGCCCCGCCCGAGCAGGGCCTGCGCGAGAATCATGGCCGCCAGGTAGAGGCCGACCGACAGGCCCATGGCCAGGAAGGTGCCGGGGCTCAGTCCCTCGTGAAAGCCGAAGAATACCCGGATGAGCATCGGGCCCATGGCCCTGGCCACGACCGTGCTGACCACCGTCAGCACGAGGCAGATCGTCAGGACCCGCCTGGTCAGAGCGACGAAGTCGGCCTTCCGGTCCGCAGCCGCGTGCGTGGCCATGGCCGGCAGGAAGCTCGGCTGAACGGCAGTGAACAGGAACACTGGCATGCGTACCACCACTAGAGCGGCGAGGAACGCCCCGGCCCGCGCCCGCTCGGCAGAGGTGGCGAACAGCTGAATAATGACCGGCCCGGCGTTCATCAGCAACTGGGCCGCGATCGAGCTGACCAGCAACAGTCCGAGTGCCGACACGAGCGGGCCGCCTCGGGCGAAGGATACGGCGGCGGCCCGAGGGAGAGGTGCATGCCGCCCGACGAGTGACGCGGCCAGCGCGATCCACGGAGCCGCGCCGAAAAGCCAGCCGACAGCGGCGACGCTGCGCGAACCGGCGAGCACCAAGCCCACCATGCCCGCCAGCCGGAAGCCGCCCTCGACGCTGAGTTGCAGCCCGTAGCGCCCGAGTTCCCCGGTGCCGGCGAAGACGCCACGTGATATGAAGCAGCACGCATAGCCCGGCAGCCCCACACACAGGGCGGCGAGCAGGCTCACGTTGCCGCCGAGCAGTTTCAGCGACACCGGGTGGGCAGCAACGGCGACCAAGCAGGCGGCGCCGACGGCGATCATGCTGATGGCGACGGCACGCCGGATGAGGGTCGGGTCGAAGGTTCCGGTTCCCCGCTCGTGGCCGCGCCGACGCGCGATCTCCTGTTCTACCGGCAGGAAGATTCCGGACGCTAGGCTGCTGACCAGCACGTATAGGACTGATATCCCGGCGAATGAAGCCGCGCCGAGCAGGCGGCCAGCTAGGATCAGCGTGAGGTAGGAAGTGCCCGCCAAGGCAACGAGTCCGGCGATGAGAGCCAGCGAACGCCGGGCGACGCCGGGCGGGCTGCTAGTGGCTCTCACTTGACCAGCTTAGGCTGCGCAGGCGCTCCTCGCCTGGCGGAAGTCACGCAGGGTGTCGAGCTGCTTACCGAATGATAAGGGAAAACCGTTGGCTCATGGCAGTTCTGTGACGCCCGCGCCGTCCCGCGAGACCTCCTCGTCAGCCACCGCAGATCGTGACCGATGGCAACGGATCGCCCGCTTCGCCGTCGCGGTTGCGGTCTCCGAGACGGCGGTCATGCTGTGGTGGCGGCTGGACCAGCCGCGGCAGCTGACCGGCCCGATCGATATCGTGGGCTATCCCACCTTCGCTAACTTCGATTACATACCGTCGTTCGTCGCGTACCGCCTGGTCACATACGTGTTCCCGGCCGGCGTGCTGATCGTGTACAGCCTGCTCGCGTGGCGGGGTCCGTGGCGGCGGCCGGCTCACGCTCGCCGCAAGCGCGCGGCCGCGGCGATGCTGGACCTCCCGGCGGCGGAGCCTGTCGCTGTGCCGGTGGCTGGCCGGGCGCTGGCGGCCGCCGGGTCGGCGCTGGCGGTCGCGGCCCGGCTGCTGCTGCCGGCCATGGTGGTCGTCGTGGCGGTCAGCGCCCGATCGACCAGCCAGAGCCAGGGGATCACCATCCTGGGACTGTCGTGCGGCCTTGCGTACCTGGCCGGCGTGCCTGTGCTCGCGGCAGCGATCGCCTGGCTCCGCGCGCGCTCCAGCCAGCTACGGTGGGTGCAGGTCAGATCGGCTGTCGCTGCCGTCAACGGAATCGCCGGGGCGATGGTCTCAGTCTCCGGGCTGTGGTTCGTATCACAGCACAGCGTGGTGGTCGTGCTGAGTGACCACAGGGTCCATCACTGGGCGTGGCTACCATCCTGGCTGGCCTGCCTCTGTGTGGTCGTCATCGCTGCCTGGGGTGTGCTGAGACTGCGCAGCGGCCAGGCACCGGCCGCGGTCGAGAAAAGGCTGCTGGCCGTCGTAGTCGGCGCAGCGGCCGTCTTCCTCATCACCTCGCGGATACCGGGCCAGCTCGGCCGGTTCCAGGGCTTCGACGACGCGCTGAGCCTGGTCGGAGCGAACCTGCTCAGCAAGGGCTACTTTCCCTGGCGCGATCTGATGTTCATCCACGGGCTCTGGGCAGATGCCCTGCGGAGCACGATCGGGTTCAGCGTCTTCGGTAACACGCGCTGGGGCAGCGAGGCAGGCGGTGCGGTGCTGCTCGGCCCGCTGTGCTGGGTCATCATCTACATGTTCGCGGTCTGGTTCTCGCGGAGCAATCGCTGGTTCCTGATCGGCATCGTAGCTCTGCTGCTGTCGGGAATACCGGTTTCGCCCGATCTACGGTTCATCCTCGTCCCGGTGATCCTCATACTGCTCGGTGAGATGCTGCGACGCCGCAGCTTCGGCTGGTGCGTGGCGTTCATGGTCGCCGCGTTCAGCCAGGTGATCCTGGTGCCTGAGACGCTCTTCCTGGCCCTTCCGGCGCTGCTGGCCGTCGTCGCGGCCGACCTCACGCACCGAACTCCGGGCAGCAGAATCTGGCCGGCGCTGCGGAGATCGCGGCGGTGCGCCGCGGTCGGCGTCGCTGCCACCGCTGCCTGGTGCCTCTTTCTCGCCGCGAACCACTCGCTGGGCGCCTGGATCGAGTATTTCAAGATCTTCGTGCCCGGACATAACGCCGAAGGCGCCATTCCGCCGTGGGACGTTCGCGTCCATGACTGGATAAAATTCGGGCTCGGCATCGCATTGGTGCTGGTCACCTTGTGGTCGGTGGTCGCTCGGGTGCGCGGCGGCAGGCCGTGGTCACCTCGTGACTGGGTCACGGTCGCGGCGGCGGGATTCGTCGCCCTCTACAGCGAGAAAGCACTTGGGCGGATCAGCCCATCGCATATCGATGAGGTCTTCACCG
>DAIRVB010000318.1:0-5653 GCA_036803065.1 Streptosporangiaceae bacterium | reverse complement strand
GGATCGCCGACGTCGCGCAGGCGGCGCTGAACCCGGTCACGGTCTCGCCGCTGCGCTCAAGCACGCTGACCAGATCCCGGCCCAGCATCCCGGCCGCGCCGGTCACGAGCCACCGGCTCACCGGGCCGACCCGCCCGGTACCGCCTCGCCCGTCCCGCCGGAGCCGCTCCGCACCGGCGAGGCCTTTTGCCTCAACGGTTCCCACCAGCCGCGGTTGTCCTCGTACCACCGGACGGTCGCCTGCAGGCCTTCCTTGAACGGAGTGCGGGGGGCATATCCGAGCGCCCGCAGGGCCGAGTCGTCCAGCGAGTAGCGCCGGTCGTGCCCTTTGCGGTCCTCGACGTAGGAGACCATGTCCCAGCCCGCGCCGCAGCAGTCCAGCAGTGCCTGCGTGAGCTCGAGGTTGGTCAGCTCGGCGTCACCGTTGATGTGGTAGAGGCCGCCCCGGGTGCCGCGCTCCAGCACCAGCTGGATGCCCTGGCAGTGGTCGTCGGCATGAATCCAGCCGCGGATGTTGCCGCCGTCCCCGTACAGCGGGACCTTCCGCCCGTCGAGAAGGTTCGTGACGAAGAGGGGAATCACCTTCTCGGGGAACTGATACGGGCCGTAGTTGTTGCAGCAGCGGGTCACGCTCACGTCGAGCCCGTGGGTCCGTGCGTAGGCCCGGGCCATGAGGTCGCCGCCGGCCTTGGCGGCGGCATAGGGCGAGTTCGGCTCCAGCGGCGCGGCTTCCGTCCACGCGCCCTGCGCCACGCTTCCGTAGACCTCATCGGTGGAGACCTGGACCACTTTGCTGACCTGCGCGTCCAGGCAGGCCTGCAGCAGGACCTGGACGCCGGCGACGTTGGAGGTAACGAAATCTGCCGCCCCCGTGATGGACCTGTCCACGTGCGTCTCGGCGGCGAAATTGAGCACCGCGTCATGGCCGGGGAGAACCGAGTGAAGCAACACCGGGTCGCAGATGTCCCCATGCACGAAGGTGAAGCGGGGGCTGCCCGAGACCGGCTCCAGGTTGGCCAGGTTTCCCGCATAGGTCAGCTTGTCCAGCACGGTCACCCGGGCATCCGCAAAGCCCGGGTAGGCACCGCCCAGCAGCATGCGGACGTAATGCGAGCCGATGAACCCGGCTCCGCCGGTTACCAGGATTCTCATTGCGGCACCTTACCGTGGTTACTCCAGTGGCCTCTCCCGGCAGACGCCGCACCCGGCGCAGCCGAGTACCGGGTCAGGGGGCGTCGTTGCCGTGCGGGCTGCCGGGATGGAAGGCATTCTGCGCCGCGGCCAGGCCGTCGGTGAGGAGCGCCTCCACCGCGTCCGCACTGCGGTCGATCAGATACGGCAGTTCCTTCCGTTCCGGGGCCGCGAAGTCCCGCAGCACGAACGCCGCCGGATCCATCCGCCCCGGCGGACGGCCGATTCCGAAACGCAGCCGGTGGTAGTCGCGGGTGCGCAGCGCGGCAGTCACCGAACGAAGTCCGTTGTGTCCATTGTCCCCGCCGCCCATTTTGAGCCTTATCGTTCCGAACGGCAGGTCCAGCTCATCATGGAGCACCACGATCCGGTCGGCCGGCAGCCGGTAGTAGTCCCGGAGCGCCGCCACGGGACCGCCGGATTCGTTCATGAAGGTGACCGGCTTGGCGATGGTCACCGGCAGGCCAGCCAGCCGGCCATCACCGACGCTGGCCCGGAACTTACTCCCGCGCAGCCGCGCGCTGGCCCGGTCGGCGAGCAGGTCCGCGATGAGGAACCCGGCGTTGTGCCGGTGGCCCGCGTACTCCGCACCCGGGTTGCCGAGACCGACGATGAGCCAGCGCTCCTCCGCCATGCCGTACCCGTCCCGGCCCGGCGCTCGCCGGCCCGCAAGAAACCTCAGCCTGACTACTCGCTGCCGGACTCGGGCTTGGCCTCGCCCTCACCCTCGGGCACCGGGGCCGGCTCCGTGCTGACGGCTGCCTCCGGAACGCCGAGGTCGGCCTCCATCTGCTCGGCCGTCGGCGCGGCGACCACGTGCAGGATCAAGGTGTCCGGCTCGACGGCCAGCGTGGAGCCTTCCGGCAGGTCCAGGTCCCCGGCGTGCACCGCCGTGCCGATCTCCATGTCCTCCACGTCGATATCGATGTGCCGCGGGATATTGGTCGCCTCGGCCTCGATCGATATCTGGATCTGCTGCTGGTCGAGCAGCCCGCCGGGGTACACATCCCCGGCCACCTGGATAGGCACGTCCACGGTGACCTTCTCGCCACGCCGGACCAGGATCAGGTCCACGTGCTCGACGGAGCCCCTGATGGGGTCGCGCTGGATCGCCTTGGGCAGGGCCAGCTGGCTCCCGCCCGGCAGGCCGTCCAGGCGGATCAGCGCGTTCGACGTCTTCAGCGCCATCATGACGGCGTGGCTGGGGAGCGTGAGATGCCGCGTTTCCGTGCCGTGGCCATAGAGCACGGCGGGGACCCGGCCCGCGAGACGAGCGCGGCGGGCGAAGCCCTTGCCGAACTCGGTACGCGGCTCAGCGGGGATGCGGACCTCGGGCACGGCGGTGACTCCTTTGAGGATAAAGACCAGATCGTCGGCGCAGCGCTCCCTGTGATTCCGGACCAGTGAGCCCGGCCCAGCCGGAGGGCAAGCAACAGCCGATTGGGCATGCCTACCGGCATGCTCACCGAAGTCTAGCCCAGAACTGGCATAGGCCCGGGACGGACGCAACCGCCCTATCCCAGCTCCGATGTGGCTCGGCCGTGCGGCCACCCGCAAGATCCCCTGACCGCACGGCCCTCGGCCCAGTCCGTTCGGCGAGTTGCTCCGGCCGCTAGCTCTGCAACAAGGTGTCCGGATCGGACTCGTGCTCCATGGCCGGCGTGGACTCGTGCTCCATGGCCGGATCGGACTCGTGCTCCATGGCCGGCGTGGACTCGTGCTCCATGGCCGGCGTGGACTCGTGCTCCATGGCCGGATCGGACTCGTGCTCCATGGCCGGCGTGGACTCGTGCTCCATGGCCGGCGTGGACTCGTGCTCCATCTGCGGTGGTTCTTCTGGCTGGTTCCCCATGACGGCACTCTCCTCTGCCTGACCCCCGGGGGTCGGATGAGTGTTACTTGCGGCAGCATCGTAGCGAGGGCGGTGACCGGAATCTCCAGTATGAGGCGAACCAAACGCCACATGATTGGACTGCCATAGAACTGTTCCGTAGCAGTCAGGTAAGCCAGAGCCCACGTCGGCACGGCCCACTAGCGGCTACCGCCGACGGCGCCCTTCCCGGTGTCCAGCGCCGCGAGTTCCACCCGCAGCTCATCAGCTTGCGCCGGGTCCTCCAGTGCCTCGAAGAGAGACAGCGCGCGGGTCCAGGATTCGCGTGAGCCTTCAGGTTGACGGGCGGCACGCTGGGCGCTGCCAAGCTGCCTCAGCGTCTGCGCCTCGGCGAGACGCTCACCGCCGGCACGACGGATCCGCAGCGCCCGCTGGAGGCTATCAAGTGCCTCGTCAACGCGGCCGCGTTCGAGGAATGCCTCGCCCAGATAGTGCAGCGCGTAAGCCTCACCATGCGTGTCACCGATCGCCTCGAAAATCTCACGGGCACGCTGAAGGCAATCGATCGCCTCGTCCACCCGCGTGAGATGCAGGTAGGCCTCCCCCAGGTTGTTCAGGGCGACGCCCTCACCGAAGCGAGATCCGATGCGCCGCTGAATCTCCATCGCGCGCGCGAGGGGCTCGAGCGCTTCGTCAAATCGCTGGAGCCGCAGATAGGCATCGGCAAGGTTGTTGGCCGCCTGGGCCTCTCCCACCTGGTCGCCAATCTCCCGGCGGATGGCCAGCGCCTGCTCGAAGTAGCCAACGGCGTCCTGCATCCGCAACTGTCCGTAGAGAATGCCAAGGTTGTTCAGGATCCACGCTTCGCCAGCCCGGTCTCCGACGCGGCGGGCACTATCAAGGCCGGTGCGATGAGTCGACACCCACTCGGCCCGATAGGTACGCCGGTTGAAGAAGCTGAGGGCCGCGACCGGAAGCTTCCAAGCGACGTCGTCCATGCCACGGCCGGATGCCTGCTGGGTCGCGGCGACCAGATTGGCGCGTTCGGCTTCGCACCAGTCGAGTGCCTGATCCACCGTGGAGAACGACGGCGGCCGGTACTCAGGTCCTAGGGGCTCGAGGGGAACCTCGTCGCGGTGCGGCGAAACGATCCTGGCCATGGCGGCGACAGCATGCAGGTACCAGGTGAGAACCCGGCGGACCGCATCGTCCCGGACCTCCGCCGGCTCCTCGGCCAGGGCGCGGTCAGCGGCGTACGCCCGCAGCAGGTCATGGAACCGGTAGCGGTCCGGAGCGGGTGACTGGAGCAGCTGGGCGTCGACCAGTACTTCCAGGGCGTCCGCCACGGCTTCCTCAGGCCGGCCGAGGAGGGCGGCGGCTCCGGGAAGCCCGATGGACAGGCCCTGCCAGACGCCCAGCAGGCGGAATGCCTGGGCGGGGTCGATGCCGTCCGGGCGGTCGCGGCCAGGCAGGCTGGAGAAGCTCACCTCGAAACACGCCCGGACCGCCAGGTCCCCGGTCCTCAGCTCGTCGAGCCGCCGATGCTCGTCCGACAGCCGTTCCGCCATGCTGCGCACGGTCCAGCCGCCTCGCGCGGCGAGCCGGGCCCCAGCGATCCGGATGGCCAGCGGCAAGCCGGCACAGGCGGCAAGAATCTCGTTTGTGGCGTCCGGCTCAGCCTCGGCCCGCCCGCGACCGACGATGTTGGCGAACATGTTCCGGGCCTCGGCATGCTCGAGGACGTCGAGGTCCACGAACCGGCTCCCGGCAAGGTCGGGCAGCCGATTGCGGGTGGTCACCAACACCGCGCAAGACGCGGATCCTGGCAGCAGGGGCCTGACCTGGGCGGCATCCCTCGCGTCATCGAGCACAATGAGCACCCTGCGGTCGGTCAGCCGGCTCCGGTACTGCGCGGCGCGCTCCTCCTCGCCGACCGGGATGCGCGCTGGGTCCATCCCAAGATCCCGCAGGAAGCGGGCTAGGACGTCGTTCGGCGCGGCCGGATGGGTGGCGCCGAGCATGTTCGCGTACAGCTGCCCATCGGGAAACTGAGCCCGCAAAAGGTGGGCCGTGTGCACCGCGAGGGTGGTCTTGCCCAGGCCCCCTGTGCCGATGACCGCCGCCACGACGACCGCCCCGGGGCTATCCGCCCGGTGCGGGCCCGATAGCAGATCGCGGAGGTTCTGGACATGCTCGGCCCGGCCGGTGAAGTCGGGGATATCGGCAGGCAGCTGAGCCACCCGGGGCAGCAGCTCCGCCGAGGCGGCGGAAGGAGCAGTCTCGGCTGGTCTCCGGGCCGACGAAGCCGCGAAAGGCGAGTCCGCGCCCGCCTGCGTTCTGGCGTCAGGCGGCTCATCACCTGCGTCGGCCGCGAGCATCTGCTGGTAGAGATGCTGCAGTTCGGCGCTCGGACCGACGCCGAGTTCATCTGCGATGACCTCCCGGGCGCGTGCGTACTCCGCCAGCGCCTCCGCCTGTCGGCCAGAGCTGTACAGGGCGCGCATAAGCAGTGCCCACAGCCCTTCCCGAATGGGATGATCCGCGAGCAGCCTGCGCAGCTCCGCCACCACCTGCGCCTGCCGCCCGCATGCGAGATCAGCCTGGATCCTCAGTTCGGATGCTTCGATCCGT
>DAIRVB010000317.1:0-5656 GCA_036803065.1 Streptosporangiaceae bacterium | reverse complement strand
TATCCGTTAAGTTCTTCGCCCATATAGGGGGGACGAACTTAACGGGTAGTCGTTATCCACAGGCGCGGGGCCCGGGCGGGGGCTGGCTCTGTGGCGGCTGGCCCTGCGGCGGCTGGGCGGCGGCTCGGCGGGCCTGGCCGGCTAGCTCGCGGGTCACCTCGGCCCGGCGGGCCTCGGCCTGGCCCGGCGTCCAGTCGCGGAATCCGCGCCCGGCCGCTGCGCCCGTCTCCCCCCGGCGGACCTTCTCGACCAGCAGCGGATGCGGCTCCGGGGTGCGGTCGAGGACCGGCATGATCGTCTCGTGGATGGCCAGGGTCAGTTCGAGCCCGGTCAGGTCCGACTGCTCGAGCGGCCCGACGATGCCCAGCCGACGCCCGAAACCGAACCGCGTCACGGTGTCCACCGTCTCGGCGGTGCAGGCCCCGTTGGCGACGAGCGCGATCGCTTCGCGCTTCAGCGCGTGCTGGAGCCGGTTGCCCACAAACCCGGGCACGTCGGCCGCCACGTGCACCGGCTTCATGCCGATGCGGTCGAGCAGCGCCATCGCCCAGTCGACCGCGGCCAGGTCGCTCGCGGCAGCCTGGACGACCTCGACCAGCGGCACGAGGTACGGCGGATTCCAGAAGTGCGTGCCGATCACCCGCTGCCGACGCCGCAGTCCGGCGGTGATGTCCCGGATGGGGATGGCGGACGTGTTGCTGGCCAGGACGGCGCCGGGCGGAGCGAGACGATCAAGCTCGGCGAAGATGGCCTGCTTGACCGCGAGCCGCTCCGGGGCCGCCTCGATCACCATGTCGGCTCCGAGCACCGCATCGGCGAGGACGCCGGCCGTGGTGAGCAGCCGGAGCGGGTTTTCGTTGAGGATCTGAAGTATTTCCAGGCCTTCGGCCACGCGGGACCGGACCGACTCGAGGGCGGCCGGAGCTGAGTCATAGATGGCCACCGGCAGGCCAGCGGTCACGAACACCTGGGCGATGCCGGCCCCCATCAGGCCAGCGCCGATGACCGCGACCCGGAGACCGGGGCTGGCTGCATCGGGGCGGGCTGGATCGGGGCCGGTGCTCATGCCGCGGTGTATCCCCCGTCCACGTAGATGACCTGGCCAGTCACGAAATCGGACGCCGCCGACAGCAGGTACAGCACGATCCCCACGAAGTCCTCAGGCTCGCCGAGCCGCTGCAGCGAGATGCGGGCCATATTGCGCTCCCGGGACGCTCGTCCCGCATCCGTATCGGAGAATATCCAGTTGGTGAGGGCCGACCGGAAAACCGCCGGGGCGATGGCGTTCACATTGATCCCGCGGGGACCCCACTCGGTGGCCAGGGTCTTGGTCAGCGAGTCGGTGGCGCCCTTGGACGTGCAGTAGGCCGAGTACCCGGCGGGGCTGCCGTGGCGGCCGCGGACCGAGGAGACGAGCACCAGCTTGCCCCGGCCGTCCCGCGCGGCCAGGTGCCTGCCGAACGCCTTGGCCATCAGCCACGGCCCGCGCACGTTGGCGTCCATGATCGCCTGCCAGTCCTCGTATGGCATGTCCTCGATCGGGGCTGGCTTGTTGTAGCCGGAGGCGACCAGCACCGAGTCCACGACGCCATACGCGGCGACCGCCGCCGCCAGGATGTCCTCGGCGTCGGCCTGCGTGTCGGGGCGGCGGGCCAGGGTGGTGACCTCACCGCCACCACCCGGGCCGACCTTCCTGGCTGCGGCCGCCACCTCCTCAAGCCCCGGCTGTGAGCCCGAGACCAGCAGCAGCCTGGCGCCCAGGGCACCGAGCGCGATGGCCGCGGCCCGGCCGAGCGCTCCCGAGGCGCCGGTGATCACCGTGACCTTGCCGGAGACGTCGAAGAGGGACAGCGGGTTGCGCAGGATGTCGTCGGTCATCTCACTCGTTCCCGGTCGGGATGCGGAACGTCTGCTCCGGGTCGATGACCGCGACCACCCGGATCGGGCAGCCGTCACCCTTCGGGAACCGCCACGGGAACGCCATGAACGTGCAGCGCTTCCCGGTGATGGCGTCGAGTTCGCCGCCGATGTTCTCGATGCCGGGAATCCCGGCGGTCAGCATGACCTTGTGCGCGGGCTCCCAGTCCGGGAAATCGTCGCTCACTTCACGGCCGGTCTCGGCGCGGTATTCGTCCAGCAGGTGCGGCATGATCGGCCCGGGGCCGTGTTCGGCCATCCGGGTGCCGAGCGGGTGGTCGAGCGCCTGCACGTCGATGCCGACCAGCTTCACGCCTTTGTCCACCAGCCACTGCGCGGCCTCGGTGTACAGCCCGGGCGAGTACGCGAAGTACTCATCGTTGTCCCCGAAGAGATGGTGGGCGCCGGTGTTGATCATCACGATGTCGTTCGGCCTGATCTCCGGCTCGGCCCGCTCCAGGTCCTCGGCGGTGATCACGCCCCATTTCTGTTTCGGGATGGACACCGCGACGCCCGTCCCGAAGAACCGCCAGACGTCGAAGCCGTCCAGGTAGGGCTGGTCCGGCTCGACATGCGCGGGGGTGTCCATGTGCGTGCCCCGGTGCATGATCCCGTCGTATTCCACCGCGTAGAAGTCGTGCATCGAGTGGTAATAGAGCCGGTTGGCGACGAATGGCTTGATGAACGGGGACGGCCACTGGACCATGTTGTGGCCGAGTTGGTGGCTCAGGTTGTAAAACCGCAGGCCATCGGTGCTCATCAGGATCCACTCTCCAGCCGGTAGGCCCCTGAGGGGTCGAGGATGGCCACGAACCGGATGATGCATGCGTCGGCTTCCGGCCAGAACCATGGATAGGCATGGAAGGCGGCACGCTTGCCACTGACCAGGTCGACGTCCCCGCCGACGTTCTCGATCGTGGGTATCCCGGCCTTGGCCAGCAGCTTGTGCGCCGGGTTCCAGCGGGGGAAATCGGTGCGCACGTCGCCCCCGGTGCGCTTGGCGTACCGGCGCGGCAGCTCCACGATGTGCGGGCCGACGAATCGGTGCTGCTGGGCCAGCGATGTCGCCAGCGGGTGGTCGATCGTCGCCGTGTCGATGGCGACGATCTTCACCTGCCGGTCGGCCAGCCACTGCGCGGCCGCCTCGCTGAGGCCGGGGCTGTGGCCGAAGTACTCCATGTTGTCCGAGTAGTTGCGGTGCCAGCCGGTGTTCAGCACCACGATGTCGCCCGGCCGGACCTCGCCTGCCGCTTCGAGGTCGGCCGGCTCCAGGTACTCCCATTCGCCCTTGGGCACGTCAAGCACGACGCCGGTGCCGAAGAACGCCTCCAGCGGCAGCTCGCCCACACCTGCGCCGCGCTGGGCCAGGTGGATGGGCGCGTTCAGGTGCGTGCCGTGGTGCATCGAGGTGACGATGTGCTGAGTGAGCACGCCCTGCTTGGCGATGGTCGCGACGCGGTGGATCTGGATGTCGGCGTAGCCGGGGAAAGCGGGAGTGTAGTGCCCCCACTCATGGCTCAGCTCGACGAAGGTGAGCCCGGAGGCCGACTCCGTTACCATCGCGTTCCTCCCACGATACGGTAGGGTTAATCCGCAGAACGAGACACTAGGGTCGGCCAGCGAAGCTTGTCAAGGCACAGACACAGTCCGGAAATCGCTGGTCAGCCAGCTGCCTTGGGGTTTACCGCACGATGGCCCGGAGTCCCCGGAAATGAGCGCGAGGAGCGCAGGTGGAACTTGGCTGCCTGTTCCCGCCCGGCACGCAGACACCGGCGCACATCGAGCGGGCCGAGGCGCTCGGCTACCGGCGCGCGCTTGTCTACGACTCCCCCGCGTTCCTCGCCGACCCATGGATCACCCTTGCGCTCGCTGCCGGGCGCACCTCGGATATCTCGCTTGGCGTCTGCGCCATCACCCCCCGGCTGCGCCATGTCGTCTCGACCGCCGGCGCGCTGGCCACGCTGGCCACGCTCGCCCCTGGACGGGTCGAGGTCGTCGTAGGGTCCGGCTTCACCAGCCAGCTCATGCTGGCCCAGCGGCCTGCCCGCTGGTCTGAGGTCGAGGCCTACGCGGCGGCGCTGCGGACGCTGCTGGCGGGCGGCGAGACCGAGTGGGACGGCGCGATCATCGGCCTCAAGCACGGGGCGCTCTGCGGTGTGCGGCTGCCGGCCGAGGTCACGATCCGGATCGCAGCGCACGGGCCGCGCGGCTACGCGGCCGCCGGGCGGCTGGGCAGCGGCATCGTCACCAACGTCTCCCACCGCGGCTCCAACGCCGGCCCCGCCGACATGGCGTGCGTGCAGGTTCTCTACTACGGCACGGTGCTCGACCCGGGGGAAAGCCTGGCCAGTGAGCGGGTAAAGAGTGCCGCGGGACCTTATGCGGCGTTCCAATTGCACATCGGGGAGCACGGCATCGCCCACGATGCCGCTGAGCGGGCCGCGTTCAGCCGGGCCGTCGCGCGAATCGACGAGCGGCGCCGTCACCTGGAGATCCACCGCGGGCACCTGATCGAGCTGACCGAATGGGAACGTCCGGTCATCAGTGCTGAGCTGATCGCGCGGACGACGGGCACCGGGACGCCCGAGGAAGTGCGCGCGCATCTCGCCGGGATAGCCGCCTCAGGTGCGCAGGGTGTGCTGTACGGGCCCGTGGGGCCGGACATCCCGCGCGAACTCGCCAGCTTCGCTGCCGCCGCGGGGTTCTGATCCGAAACGGAGTGCGCATGGAGATACGCAGAGTGGTCACCGGCCGGGACGCCGACGGGAAGGCCGTGGTCGCCAGCGACGGCCCCGCCCCGCGCAGTTACGACCTGGTACACGTCCCCGGGATGAGTTCGGTCATGCTCTGGGCCAGCGGTCCCCGCGAGCCGATCCGGCTGGACGGCTCGGACCCCACGCCGCATACCCGCAGCCAGATTCCCAAGCCCGGCGGAACCTGCTTCACGATCGTCCGGTTCCCCCCTGACTCCGTGTTCCGCGATCCCGCCTTCGACCCGGTGGCCGCCGATGCCGAGCAGCGTGTGGCCTCACCGGGAATCCCCGATCTCTTCGAGCCGGGCAATCCGGGAATGCACACGACGGACTCGGTGGACTACGGCATCGTGCTGGAAGGTGTGGTCTGGCTCGAACTCGACGACGGCCGCCTCACGCAGCTTCGCCAAGGCGATACGGTCATCCAGAACGGCACCCGGCATGCGTGGCGGAACCTGGGCGACATGCCAGTCACGATGGCGTTCGTCAACGTGGGTGCCCGGAGAGCGAGCTCAGAGGGCGAAGTGATCGACCGCCCGTGACGCGATGTGCCGGCCGATGACGATCGACGCGGTCGCGGCGGGCGACGGCGCGTTCAGCACGTGGATGACGCTGTCCGACTCCTCGATCAGGAAGTCATCCACGAGCGCCCCCGAGCGGCTGAGGCACTGGGCGCGGATCCCGGAAGGCCCGAACGTGACGTCCCGCGACCGGATCGCCGGCAGGTAGCGCCGCATCTCGGCCAGGAAGGCCGGCTTCACCAGGTCGCGCCAGATCTCCATGGCACCCGTGCCCGCATAGGACCGCGCCAGCTTGCGGAGGCCGGGGAAGCGCAGGGTGTCCAGAAGGTCCCGCCCATTCACCGACATCCGGCCATAGCCTTCCCTGGCCAGGGCAGGCACGGCGTTCGGACCCGCGTGCAGCGTCCCGTCGATCCCGCGCGTGAAGTGCACGCCGAGGAAGGGGAACGCGGGATCGGGGACCGG
>DAIRVB010000316.1:0-5658 GCA_036803065.1 Streptosporangiaceae bacterium | reverse complement strand
GCGCACCGGTCGGAGCAGAAACGCCTGGACCGGTTGGTGCTCGCGTCGATGAACACGCCCTGGCACTCCGCGCCCGTGCAGGAGCCAAGCCGTTCCGGGCCCATCTGGGTGACGATCCCGGCCAGGCCGACAACGGCCCGCGCCGCGTACTTGTCCGCCGCGGAACCGCTCTCGGCGAGGTGCAAGTGCCACGATTGGCCATCGTGCTGCGCGATCTCGGGATGGAATGGGTACCGGGTGAGGAGCGCGTTAAGGCGCTCGACAACCTCCTCGCCCTTCCCGGCCGCGGCTGAGGTGAAGATCAGCCGGAGATCGGCCTTGAGGTGCGTGAGCGCCTCAAGGTCGCCCGGCGTCACCCGCGAGTTCAGCTGGGGCACGCCCGCGGTGAAGGCGCGGTAGCCGTCGACAGAAACAAGCCCGTCACGGTGACCGTGATCGGGGCAATCCGTGTTCACCAAGCGCACCGCCAGCTCGGCGTAGGAGGTGAAGTTCACTCCAGTCCTTCGGGTGCCTGGGGATGTCAGGGGGCCGCTTCCCGCCCCGAGTATGGCACAGACCAAGGGCCCCGGCCTGCTGTTCTGCGGGGTCACTCAGCTAACTCCCAGCGGTAGCTCAGGCCATTCCTCAGCCGGTGTTCCGGCGATGCCCATCGGGCCCGGCGCTGGCCACCCCGTCGCCCCTGCTGACGGCGCTGTACCGGGTGTAGCGCTAGGGTGCGGGCCATGTTCGCTGTTACCGCCGCACGTATCGACGCTGAGAATCCGGTGGCCGGCCTGGACCTTGGTGAGCGCCCCGAGCCGTCCGGCGAACCAGGCTGGACGACCGTCGCGGTCAAGGCCACCGCGCTCAACCACCACGACGTCTGGACGCTGCGTGGTGTCGGGATCTCGCCGGACCGGCTGCCGATCGTGCTGGGCTGCGACGCCGCCGGGGTGGACGAGGAAGGTAACGAAGTCGTGGTGCACGCGGTGCTCGGTGATCCGGGTGCGGCGGGCGGCGACGAAACTCTCGATCAACGGCGCTCGCTGCTGTCCGAGCGTTATGACGGGACGTTCGCGGAGCGACTGGCCGTGCCCAGGCGGAACCTGCTGCCCAAGCCCGCGGCGCTGTCCTTCGAGGAGGCGGCCTGCCTGCCGACGGCCTACCTGACCGCGTACCGCATGCTGTTCGCCCGATCCGGCCTTGAGCCAGGCGCCACCGTCCTCGTGCAGGGCGCCAGCGGGGGCGTGGCCACGGCCTTGATCCTGCTGGGCCGCGCCGGAGGCTATCGGGTCTGGGTGACGAGCAGGACAGAAGCCAAACGGGACCGTGCCCTCGAACTCGGCGCCGACCAGGCATTCCCGGATGGCGCGCGGCTGCCGGAGCGGGTGGACGCGGTCATGGAGACCGTCGGCCAGGCCACCTGGGCCCACTCGCTGCGTGCCCTCAGGCCCGGCGGCCGGATCGTGATCTGCGGTGCTACCAGCGGGGCAGTGCCGCCGGCTGACCTGACCCGGGTATTCTTCCTGCAGTTGTCGGTCGTCGGCTCGACCATGGGCACCCGCGACCAATTCGGCCGCCTGCTGCAGTTCTGCGTGCAGACGGGGGTGCGTCCCAAGATCGACCGGGTGCTGCCGATCAGGTCGGCCGCCGACGGGTTCGCCGCCCTGATCTCCGGCGACGTCTTCGGCAAAGTCGTCTTCACCGTGTGACGCCGCGCCGGCCCGGCGCGGCGTCACACGGTCCGCGCCGGCGCGGCGGCACCAGCCCACCTTCCATGATCACGTGGATCGGCGCCGGCCGCTCCAGTGCGCGGTAGCCGGGCGGACGGCTGCGGAGGTAGCGTTTATGGGTGGACGATGACCCGGCCGCCGCGGAGGCGGACGACGGCGTGGCCCCGCCTCCGGAAGATGCTGGGGCGGACCTCCCGCGGCCGCCCCGTGACCGTTCCTGGATCTTAGATGCGATCGGGGTCATATTCGACCTGATCACGTCGTGGTGACGCGCCCAGCACAGTCCATGATCACGGAACATTCGGGGCCAGATATGCCCGGGATATTCCGTGATCATGGAAATCGGCGGCGGCGGGCACCAGGCCGTTTCTAGGTGTCGTGGCTGGGCTCGTCGCCGGCCGGGGGCGTGGGCGGGCCTTCGCCGAAGATCTCGCTTCGTATCCGGTCGAGCGTGTCGTCCAGGATGGCCCGGAGGTCGCCGAGGGCGTCCTCGCTCACCGCTTGCGCGTGCAGGGCTGCTGTGCGCAGTTCGCTGGTGAAGCGCCGGGCTAGCCGCTCCAGGTCCCGGTAGGTGCTGGGATCGGCCCAGCCGGACGACCCCGGAGGGCCGGGCCAGCCGCGCCGGCCCGGCCAGTCGGCCCACCCGGCCCAGTCGTGCCGGCCGCCCCATCCGTGCTCGCCTTGCTCGCCGCCCGGCGTGGAATCGCGGCGGCCACGGCCCCGCCGGGCGCCGTCGCGGGCCTGCCGCGCGCCTTCCCGGGCAGCCGCGGCGGCCTGCCTGGCGTGGTCGCGGGCGGCGCGAGCCTGCTCCCTGGGGTCGTTGCGCGCTTCCCGGGTCCGAGCTTCGGCGTCGTCGCCTGCGGCCCGGGCTCGAGCTCCGGCGTCCTCGCCCGACGCCTGGGCCCGGGCATCGGCGTCGTCGCTAGCCGTCCCGGCGGTGGCACTGCCCCGGCTGGCCCTACCCCGGCTGGCGGCGCCGCGGCCACGGCCGCGGGGCGGCGCCTGGTTCCCCCCATGGATGTCCCGGGCCGCCCAGGTGAGCTCCTCGCGCAGGCTGCGGACGGTCTCCCGGACGTCCTCGGTGACTTCGCGGGCGATGTCACGGACCGACGCCGTCAGTTCGTCCTCCAGTTCGGTCAGGTCGTCCGAGCGGTTCCTGAGTTCTTCCCGGCCCTTCTCGGTGATCCGGTAGACCTTCCGGCCCTCGGACTCGTCGTGCGTGACCAGCCCTTCCTCCTCGAGCCTGGCCAGCCGGGGGTAGATCGTGCCGGGCGATGGCGAGTACACACCCATGAACCGGTCTTGGAGCAGCCGGATGACCTCATAGCCGTGCCGTGGGGACTCGTCGAGGAGCTTGAGCAGGTAGAGGCGGAGCCGCCCGTGGCGGAATACCGGGCTCATCGGGTCTCGCCCTCGGAGTCCGCCGCTCCGGAATGATTGCGCTGGAGCAATGTGACCTGGCCTGACATGGTGGTGATGGAGAGGCGGCCGGTGTCATCGCCGGCGCCGAGGGTCCCGGTCAGCGCGTTCGCGCCGGGCCCGTTGGAGGACTGCAGGCCGCTGAACTCACTCAGCACCCGGCCGGTCGTGGACCGCAGGTCTACCCGCGTGCTGGTCTGCGCGGGCAGCCGGATGGCCACCGCTCCAGAGACCGTGCCGACCCGGAGGCCGCCACCGTGTTCCAGGTCGATGTCCGCGGTGATCCGCCCGCTCACTGTTTTCGCATCGAGGTGGTGCACAGTGCCGTCGGCCAGGGTCAGGTCCCCGGAAACCGAGTTGAACCCGATGCGGCCGTCAATTCCCTGCGCCTCGATGTCCCCCGAGACCGTCTTCGCCTCTACCGTGCCTGTCACGCCATCCAGCGTGATGTTCCCGGAGACGCTTCTGACGGATGTCTTCGCGGAGATTCCGGACACGATCGCGCTGGCGTTCACCACCCCGAGCTGGATGGGGCAGTCTTTCGGCACCGTGATCGTGATGGCGGCCGAGTGTCGCTGCGGGCGTAGCCAGCCGAGCAGCCCATCCCAGGTGAGGTCCTCGTAGGTGACGGTCAGGATGCCGGCCTCGTGGCTCACCAGCAGCGGCTGGCCGGCCAGGTTGGCGACGTCGAGGCATGGGCGCTCGTCGGTGCTGAGCACGGCGACGGAGCCCGAGATGATCCGGACCCTCAATGCGGCTACGCCGTCGAAGTCGAGAGTTGTCGGGGCGTCGATAGTCCAGCGCGGCATCGCGCGTTCCTTTCTCCCAGGCTCCGGCTCCCGGAGCGCCCACCACATCCCGGCTGGTGATGCTGGGCGCCTAGCGGGCCGGCCTGCGGTAAAGCTCGTACTAACAAGATATGTCGCGTTATTTGAAAGTCAAGATGTATCGTGAGCGTCCTTGGTCACCGTATTCGAGTAGGCCCCCGGCGGGGCGCCTACTCGACCTCGCCGTCGGCCGCCACGGCTGCGACTCCCGGGTCGTCGTCCACATCGTCGTCGAGGCGCGCGAGCCAGGTCGCCAGCCGGTCCACCGCCGACTCGGATTCGGGGCTCAGGTCCACGAACTCGCGCAGCCGTTCCGCGAGCCAGCCCAAGGTGACGCTGTCGTCGGCGCGCCGGTCCTGCAGTTCTTCGATACCGCGGTCGGTGAAGTACACCTGCCGTCCTTAGCTTCGTAGAGCCCTAGCTTTGGTGCAGCCCTAACTTTGGTGCGGAGCTAGTTTTGGTGCAGAGCCTCGTCGATGACCGCCCGGTGCTCGGTCGAGTGCGCGTGGGCGGAGCCGGCGGCCGGCGCCGAACTGGCGGCCTTCGAGACCCGGCCGACCGCGCGCCCGAGGATGTCAGGGAGATTGAGTGCCATGGTCGGCCAGGCGCCCATGTTGGCGGGCTCCTCCTGCACCCAGACCACCTCCTCCGCGCCCGGGTAACGGCCGAGTTCGGCCTGCAGTTCCGCGGCAGGCAGCGGGTAGAGCCGCTCGACCCGGACGATGGCGCTGTCGACAAGGCCGCTTGCGGCCCGCTTGGCGGCGAGGTCGTAGTAGACCTTGCCAGAGCACAGCAGCACCCGGCGGACGGCAGCCGGATCGAGGTCACCGCCGTCACCGATCACCGGCCGGAAGGACCCAGTGGCGAAGTCGGCGACCGGTGAGGTGGCCTGCTTCAGCCGGAGCATCGACTTGGGGGTGAATACGATCAGCGGCGTGCGCCGCCCGGACAGCGCCTGCCAGCGGAGCAGATGACAGTAGTTGGCCGGCGTCGTCGGCAGGGCCACGGTCATGTTGTCCTGCGCGCACAGGCTGAGGAAGCGCTCGATCCGCGCGGAGGAGTGGTCCGGGCCCTGCCCCTCGTACCCGTGCGGCAGCAGCAGGACCACGCTGGACCGCTGGCCCCACTTCTGCTCGCCGGAGCTGATGAACTCATCCAGGATCGTCTGCGCGCCGTTGACGAAGTCACCGAACTGGGCTTCCCAGCAGACCAGCGCGTCGGGCCGGGCGACCGAGTAGCCGTACTCGAAACCCACGGCGGCGAACTCGGACAGCAGTGAGTCATAGGCATAGAACTTCACGCTGCCGGAATTGAACGTCCGCAGCGGGGTGTGCTCCGCCCCGGTGTGCCGGTCCACCAGGACGGCATGCCGCTGGCCGAACGTGCCGCGCCGGGTGTCCTGGCCGACCAGCCGGACCGCGTGCCCGTCCATGAGGACGGACCCGAAGGCGAGCAGTTCGCCGGTCGCCCAGTCGATCGTGCCGTCGGCGACCATCGTGGCCCGGCGCTGCAGCAGCGGCTGCAGCCGCGGATGCGGGGTGAAGCCCTCGGGGAGGTTCAGCTGCGAATCCACGATCCGCTTGATGGACTCCTCCGACACCTGGGTGGGCGTGCCCTCGTGGTCGATCGGCTCGGGCGCCACCGGTGCGGGCCTGACCACTGCGCCCGGCTCCGCGGGATGCTTCGACGCCTCCCGCGTC
>DAIRVB010000315.1:0-5668 GCA_036803065.1 Streptosporangiaceae bacterium | reverse complement strand
CCTCGCACTCGCGGAACATGAGCGGGTTGGCACGGAGTTCCGCCTCGGCAGCTAGTGGCCTGTCCGGCCGCCCTGCTCAGCGACCGGGCCAGACGACTGGGTCAGACGACTGGGTCAGACGACTGGGTCAGAGGCCGTGATGCGCACCAGGAGCCGGCACTGCGCGCCCGCCTCGGCCTGCCGCGCCCGGCCAGCCGGTACGCAACCCCGGCCGGAACTGTCGGCACCCCTATAATTCCGACAATTCGCGCCAACGAATGTACCGGTGTTGCGCACTTCGTACCCGAATATCCCAATTTTGCTACGCGAGGTCCTCATTCTAGGCAGAGTGAAGGGCTCAAGCACTCAGCGTGCGTGATGGTCGCCCCCCGCGACCAGGCGCCCTGCACCCGCGTCACGTCCGCACGCCGCTGCCTTCGTCTCTTCTCGTTGGGGACAGGTATGCGCTCCTGGGTGGAAGCTGAGCGCGCGCTGCGCGCCCGACCGAAGGCTGCCTGTGTTCCGCAGCAGGACTCGCGACCGCACGTTCCCCCGCCGCACCCTCGCACTGGCCGGTTCGGCCATGGCCCTGATCGCCGTGACAGCCGCGGGCGCTATGGCCGCTGGCCCCGTGACCGCTGGCCCCGTGGCCGCAGGGCCCGTGATCTCGCGGCCGGCCGGCGGCTCAGCCCACCCGTCCGGCGTGCTCAGCGTGGCCGGCCGCGGTTCCGGTACGCGCGGCACGGTCGCCCTGGCCGCTTTCGCGCGGCCGCTCCAGGCGGCCGACGTCGCGGCGGCCGTGCCGGCCAGGCGCTTCACGCCGCGGCAGATCGCCTGGTTCATGCTGAAGTCCTTCGGCTGGACGACCAGGGCGTATCCCTACCTGAGCCGGCTGTGGGCCCGGGAAAGCGGCTGGAACACGTACGCGAGTAATCCCTCGGGCGCATATGGCATCCCCCAGGCCATGCCGGGGAGCAAGATGGCCAGCGCTGGCGGCGACTGGCGGACGAACCCGCGGACCCAGATCCGGTGGGGCCTGCGCTACATCAAGGTGGTCTACGGCTACCCGTCCACTGCCTGGCTGCACGAGCTCCGCTATGGCTGGTACTGACGCCACCCGGCGAGGTTGACGGCGGCCTGGCAGGTGCAGTCCAGGAAGTCGAGCAGCCCCTGCGCCGGGTCGTCCAGGCCGCGGATCGCGTCGTAGGGCAGCAGGAACTCGCCCATCTCGTGCCACGCCGCCCCGGCGGGCCGCAGCACGGTGTCCTGGATGCCGTCCGGCGGCGGGTAGGCGTAGCTGAAGAATGCTGGCGCGGGGTACCGGTGATCGCCGGGCCAGAAGCCAATGGCGAACTGCTCGGCGTCCATCCCCTCACGGCTGATCACTCCCGCGTCAGGTGGCGGGTCGATGGCCCGGCCGGAGAAACGGACGTAGTTGAGGTCGAAGCTGCCCCAGAAGAACTGCACCCGGCTGTGCCGCCCGCGGTACCCGGCGCGAAATCGGGTGAATACTTGATTGACGCTGGTCAGCGTGCGATGGAAGCGCCGCACCCACTGGGGGTCGTAGTCCCGGCGGCCGTCCTCTGGGAACGGCACCGGGTCGGGGACCTCCTGCGGCTTGGGGTTGATCTCCACCTCGGCACCCAGCGACCGCAACCCGCCAAGCACTCCGGCGTAGAACTCAGCCACGCTGCGGCCGGGCAGCGGGAAGCCCAGCACCGTTCCGTCGCCGTCGCGCAGGATGCAGCGATGATCGATCAGGTCCAGGTCGGCCTGGATGACCCGGTCGCGGTAGGGCATCGGCTCTGTTGTCAGGCCGCTGGCCGTGACGTACAGCGGAACGTGCATCCACTCGGGCTCGTGCGGTGCCAGGCCCAGCCGGAGCTTGCCGAGCACCTGGGTGAACATGTGCAGGGTCGACTTGCTGTCCCGCCAGGAATCGTAGGGCAGTTCCGGCCACGCGCCGCCCGCGCTCGCGGGTCCGGGCACGGCGCTCATCCCAAGCCCTCGACCGGGACCGTGGCGGCGACATCGGGGTGGCGTGCCAGCCAGTCCCGGGCGAACGGGCACAGCGGCACGACGGTCAGGCCCCGGCGCTTGGCCTCATCCATGGCGGCGGCCACCAGCTTGCTGCCGAAGCCCCGTCCTTCGAGTGCCCGGGGAACGCCGGTGTGGATGAGCAGCAGCCGGTCACCCTCTAGCTGATACACGAGTTCCGCGACCTTGCCGTCGGCCTCGACCATGAAACGGGAGGCTGCCGGGTCGTCGACGACCTGCGGGGTGTCGTTCACACGCCCATCGTCGCAGGCTCAGGGTGTGCCAAACCAGCCGGGCACGTCGAGCCGGAAGATGTCAGGCGGCGTGACGGCGCGCAGGTCGGCCTCGAGCTCCCGGAGCCGCTCCTCGCCGAGGGTCGCGGCCCAGCCTGCCCGCAGGTCATCGAAGATGCGCGCCGACCGCGTCAGGCAGTCGACGCCCCGCGCCGTGAGCCGCACGACCTTCCGCCGGGCGTCGCCCGGGTCGGCACTGCGCTCGACATAGCCGAGGCGTTCCAGCGACTCGATCGACTTGGCCGCGGCCTGTTTCGACACCCCGAGCCGGCGGCCCAGTTCCGTGGCGGTCGTCCCGCCCGGGCCGATCGCCTGGAAGACGAAGCCGTGCACCGGCCGCACGTCGGGATGGCCTTCGCGAGCCAGTTGGGCGTGAAGGCTGTCGATGAGCACCCGGAAGGCGAGGAGCAGGCGCAGCGGCAGTTCGAAGCCAGCAGGGTCAGTTGACACGGTCGACAACCAGGTTCACCATATAGACAACCATATTGTCGACCTTAGGAGCTTTTTCGATGCCGTACATCAGCCACGCCGAAACTCGCAGGACCGAGACGCCCAACGCCGTGATGACCACGCTCGCCTCGCCGACACAAGGGGGCGCCAGCCAGGCCGTCTGGCGCGTTGACATGCGGGCGGGCGCGGCGGGGCCGCCACACGCCTTTGACACCGAGCAGGTCTGGACGGTGCTCGAGGGCGGGGCGACCATTGAACTCGGCAGCGAGACGGTCGCCCTGGCGCCGGGTGACACGGCGGTGCTGCCCGCGGACGTGCCGCGCCGGGTGTTCGCTGACGCCGGGAAGGGCTTCACCGCCATCGTCGCCGCGCCCGCGGGCGGATGCGCGTCTACACCGGACGGCACCAGGGTGGTGCCCGCCTGGATCGCCTGATCGGCCCGCCCCGGATCAGCGGCCCGGCCGGCTCAGAAGCGCCCGCCGGCGATGCGGCGGTCGCGCTGGATCTGGCCGGGCTCGCCGTAGGGGTAGTCGGGCGCGACGGGGGTGCTGGCCTCATCGAGCAGGTGCGCCTCCTCCGGGCTGAGGCTCAGCTCAGCAGCGGCCAGGTTGTCCTCGAGTTGCTCCATGGTGCGTGCACCCAGGATGACCGAGGCGACGGCCGGGCGGCCCGCCAGCCAGGCGATCGACACCTGAGCCATCGATACCCCGCGCCGGTCGGCGACCTTGCGGACGGCATCCAGGACCTGCCAGTTGCGCTCCAGCTGACCACGCTGGTTCCAGATCCGCATGCCCTCGTCAGCGTTGTCGGCCGCGCGGGTGCCCGCCGCCGGCGGCTGGTCACGCTGGTATTTGCCGCTCAGCCAGCCACTGGCCAGCGGCGACCAGGGCAGCAGCCCGAGGCCCTCGGACTGGCAGGCCGGGACGACCTCCCATTCGATGCCGCGGGCCAGCAGGTTGTACTGCGGCTGCACGGTGACCGGCCGGGCCAGGCCAAGCGCGTCGGCGATGTCCACGGCTTTCTGCACCTGCCAGCCGGTGAAGTTCGACAGCCCGACATAGTGGATCTTCCCGGCCCGGACCGCGTCGTCCAGGAAGCGGAGTGTCTCCTCTAGCGGTGTCAGCGGATCCCAGGCGTGCAGCTGGTAGAGGTCGATCGTGTCCACCCCCAGCCGGCCCAGCGACGCGTCCAGCGCCGAGGCCAGGTGGCGCCGGGACAGGCCGTGCCCGTTCGGGCTGTCGTCCGTGGGGAAACGGCCCTTGGTGGCCAGCACGACGGTCCCGCGCATGCCTGGTGCCCGGGCCAGCCAGCGCCCGATGATCTCCTCCGAACGGCCGTCGGCGTAGACGTCCGCGGTGTCCACCAGCGTGCCCCCGGCCGCGGTGAAGCGGTCAAGCTGTGCGGAAGAGCCCGTTTGATCGGTCTCGTTGCCGAAGGTCAGGGTGCCCAGGGCGAATGCCGACACGGCGCATCCGCTCCTGCCGAGCAGGCGGTACTCCATGGGTTCTCCGTTCGTCTCGCGTGCGGTGGTCTGCCGGTACAGTTTCCCGGCTCGGCGGAAGGTATCCAACACGAGGTGGCCTCATCGGAGGGCAGGCCGCTCGAGCGGCCATGTCTGGTGCGTGCAGGCGGGCGGAAGATCCCGCGCATCGGCGGCTGACCTTCATGACGCGGCCCCGTAGCTCGCGTGCCGCAGTCCAGTTTGGTAATTTAGTGGCACTTGCGATGCAAGTCTCACCAATAGCTGTGTGGCAAGATCTTTTACGGCAATCACGCATGTCACTGTGACAGCTGCGCCGAAGCGGGCACACTGTTGGGCGAGTAGACCTGTTTTGCCGGGAGGCAGGTGCATGCCCGACTACGGCAGTCCGATAGTCCGCCGCCGCAGGCTCGCTGCCGAGCTGCGACGGCTCCGTGAGCTGTCGGGCCGGACCGGGGACCAGGTCGCTGACGAGCTGGGCTGGTCGCCGTCGAAGGTATCGAGGTACGAGCTGGCCCGTACCGGACTGAAGCCGTCGGATGTCCGCAAGCTCCTCGAGCTCTACCGGGTGGGCCCGGAGCACAGGGAAGAACTACTGGCCCTCGCCACAGAGGCCACCCGGAAGGGCTGGTGGGAGGCGTACTCGGACATCCTGCCCGAGGAATTCGCCGCGTTAATCGGCTTGGAAGCGGAAGCAAGCTCGTCCTCGCAATGGAACGTCGAGGTGGTTCCCGGGCTGCTGCAGACCGAGGATTACGCCCGGGAGGTCAATAGCGGCTACCAGGGAGTCGCCGCGGTCCCCCCGGTCCAGATGGAGCGGCGGCTGCGAGCACGGCTGGCCCGCCAGCAGGTCCTGAACCGCGACCCGCCCTTCGAGCTTTCGGTGGTACTGGACGAGTCCGTCCTGCTCAGGCAGCTCGCGGAGGCCTCGGTAATGAGGGCCCAGCTGGAATGGCTGGTTGAGACCGCAGGGCTTCCGAACGTTACGCTGCGCGTACGCCTGCTCGGTAAGCGTTACACGATCATGACCGGTTCTTTTTCTCTTCTCCGGTTCGGCCAGGCTCGCGAGACCACGATGCCCGACGTGGTCTACAGCGAGCACCTCCGGAGCAACCTCTACTTCGATGATGCGACGGACACCTACCTGTACAGCCTGGCGTTCAGGCGCCTGGTCGAGGAGTCCCTTGAGCCCTCGGAGTCTCTGGAGTTGATCTCCGAGACGGCTCGGCGCGTCTGGTCATGAACGAGTTGTGACCAAGGACGCCGACGAGATCCTCGCCACCATCCAGCGCACCAAGACTAAACAAACTCACTTACACCACTATGTGTGTCCCGAGATGCGGGAATGCTAGGTCCGGCTGGAAATGGCTCGTCGAGATCGCTCGGCTGCCCAACGTGACGTGAGTAGGTCGGCTGGAAGCGTTACACA
>DAIRVB010000314.1:0-5677 GCA_036803065.1 Streptosporangiaceae bacterium | reverse complement strand
GGTGTGCCCGTCCTCGTCCTCGGCCTGCCGGCCCGGTGGCTGGGCCGCGGCCCAGGCCGGCACGCCCGCGCGGCCTCGCCGCGGACGCTGATCCGCGGATACACCGGGCGCCCGCTGGACGACCGCCCCCTGGACGACCGCCCGCTGAACGACCGCCCCCAGGACTGGTTCCAGCCACTGAATGCCCGCCCCCAGGACTGGTTCCAGCCACTGGACGACCGCCCGCCGGACTGGTTTCGGCCGCAGGACGGGGAGGCCCTGGATTTCCAGCCGCTGGACTTCGGGCCGTACGAGGGCGAGCCGCCGGTCAGCGGCGGGAGGCATCCCCTGGCGTGGGCCGGCGCCGGGCCGAGTGGGCCAGGGCCGCAGTGAGTTCGTCGAGGGCGTGCACGGTGTGCGCGCTGACCACGGCGTCGCAGTACGGCCAGGCCGCGGCCATGCCCCCCGCCAGCGGCTGATACTGCGTGCTCTTGGTTCGCGGGTTGACCCAGACGATGCGATGGGCCACCCGGGAAAGCCGCTCCATCTCCGTGCGGAGCACCGCCGGATCGCCGGTGTCCCACCCGTCGGAGATGATGACGACAACCGCGCCGCGGGCCAGCCCCGCGCGCCCGCGGGTGTCGTTGAATTCCTTGATCGAAGCACCGATGCGGGTGCCGCCTAGCCAGTCGGGCGCGGTCTGGCCTGCCCGCCGCAGGGCGAGTTCCGGGCGGGTATGCGAAAGCGTGGTGGTGAGCCGGGTCAGCCGGGTGGCAAAGGTGAATACCTCCGCCTGGGCACCGCCCGCGGCGCAGTACAGGAACTGCAGCATGGCCCGCGCGTACGGCTCCATGGACCCGGAAATGTCGCACAGCACGACGAGCCGCCGGGCCTGGAGGGACGGCGCTCGCCTGGCGAGCCGCAGCGGGTGGCCTCCGGTGCGCCGCGCCTGGCGCAGGGTGGCCCGCAGATCGGTGCGCTTGCCGTGCGGGGTGGGCTGGTGACGCCGGGACCGGCGGAGCGGCACGACCAGGGTGAGCTTGCGCATGAGGCCGGCCAGCATCAGCAGTTCGGCCGGCGTCAGTTCGGCGAAGTCCTTACCCGCCAGGCGTTCCGCCCTACTGGCCAGCACGGTGCGTCCAGCCACTGCCTCGGCGTCCGGCTCCGGCTCCGGCTCCGGCTCGCTTGGCTGCAGCGAGCTCGCGCGCTGCGGCCAGGGCGCCTGCTCCGAGCCAGCCTGGGCGCCGCGCGGCTGGCCGTCATGCGCCTGGGCAGCACGGGCCGCCGCCGCGAGGATGTCCTCCGGTTCGGCCCAGGGGCTTTCCCCGCGCAACGGAAGGGCCTGCTGATCCCCCTCCGGCGCTGCTGGGCCGGGCAGCCCCCCGAACATCACGTTGAACACCCGCTCCAGGATCTCGATCTGCGCCTGCCCGGATACCAGAGTCGCCAGCGCACACAGGTACAGCTCACGTTGGGTGGCCGGCCGCGCCACCGTCACGGCACGCGCGAAACGCTGGCACCGGCCCGGGTCGGCCGGCACCCCGGCGTCGCGCAGGGCCGCACCGAAGCGTGCCGCGATGATGGCCAGATCGTCAGTCATCGTCGCTGGCCGCAGCGTCAGCGGTTACTGCGGCGAAGCCAGCCGCGCGGACCGCCTGGAGATCTTCGTCGTACTTGATCACGGCACCGGCCGTCTGCGCGGCGGACGCCTCGTCGAGCCCGTCGGCATCGAGCACCCCCAGCGCCCTGGCCCAGCTGATCGCCTCGGCCACCCCCGGCGGCTTGGCCAGGTCCAGACCGCGCAGCCGGGCCACGCCCCGCGCTACCTGGCCGGCCAGCGAGCCGGCCGCGGCGGGCACGCGGCGCCTGATGATCGCTGCGACCCGCTCCACGTCCGGGTACTCGATCCAGTGATACAGGCAGCGCCGCTTCAGGGCGTCGTGCAGGTCACGGGTGCGGTTCGAGGTCAGCACCACGATGGGCGGGAACGCGGCCCGCCTGGTCCCGAGCTCGGGGATGGTGACCGCGGCCTCCGCGAGGAGTTCGAACAGGAACGCCTCGAACTCGTCATCGCCGCGGTCCACTTCGTCGATCAGCAGCACGGCCGGACGCGGGCCAGGATGGTCGAGCGCGGCCAGCAACGGACGGGCGAGCAGGTATTCCTCGCTGAACAGGTCAGCATCCTGCAGGGTCTCGCCCGTCGCCTCGGCCAGCCGGATCGCCAGCAGCTGGCGCGGGTAGTTCCACTCATACAGCGCCTCGGCCGCGGTCAGGCCCTCGTAGCACTGAAGCCGGATCAGTGGCGTGTCGAGGGCGCTGGCGAGCGCCTTGGCTGCCTCGGTCTTGCCAACGCCCGGCTCGCCCTCGAGCAGGATCGGCTGCGCCATCCGGGCGGCCAGGAAGAGGGCCGTGACAAGTGGCTCGTCGGCCAGGTAATCGGCCGCGTCGAGGGCGCCACGGAGCGCGCCCACGTCGGGCAGCCGCTGCGCGAGGTCGTTCATCGCCGTGCTGTTCCTCCCTAGATCACCGCTGGCTCCGCTCAAGTGATCGCCAGATCGGTCCGCAGGCAGTGGCCCTGGATCGCGGACCACACGTTGGCCGGGGTGAGCGGCATGTCGGCATGCCTGACTCCATAGGGCTTGAGCGCGTCCATCACGGCGTTGACGACGGCCGGCGGCGAGCCCACCGTGGCTGACTCGCCGACCCCCTTGGCCCCGATCGGGTGATGCGGGCACGGGGTCACGGTCTCGCCGAGCTCCCAGGACGGGCATTCCACGGAGGTGGGCAGCAGGTAGTCCATGAACGAGCCGCCCAGGCAGTTGCCGTCCTCGTCGAACGCGATCACCTGCATCAAGGCCATGCCGATACCGTCGGCGAGGCCACCGTGTACCTGGCCCTCCACGATCATCGGGTTGATCCGCACGCCGCAGTCGTCCACCGCGATGAACCGGCGCACCGAAACCTGCCCGGTGCCCGGATCCACGTCGGCCACGCAGATGTAGGCCCCATAGGGGTGGGTGAGGCTCGGCGGGTTATAGACGGTTTCCGCGTCAAGATGTCCTTCGACCCCCTCGGGGAGCTCCAGCGAGGAGTGCGCCGCCATGGCGATCTCCGCGATGTTCCTCCCCTGCTCAGGGTCGCCACGGACCTGCCATCTGCCGTTGTCCCATTCCAGGTCGTCGGCGGATGCCTCCAGCATGGCCGCCGCCACGATCCGGGCCCGCTCGCGCACCTTGCGGGCCACGATCGCGGTTGCCGCTCCCGACACCGGCGTGGACCGGGACCCGTAGGTACCAAGCCCAAACGGAGTGCGGTCCGTGTCGCCGTGCACCACCTCGACGTCGTCGGGGGAAATCCCCAGCTCCTGGGCGACGATCTGGGCGAACGTGGTCTCGTGTCCCTGACCCTGGGTCTGCACCGAGATAGCCAGGACCGCCTTGCCCGTCGGGTACACCCGCAGGTCCGCGCCATCGGCCATGCCCAGGCCGAGAATGTCCATGTGCTTGCGCGGGCCGGCCCCGACCCCCTCCGTGAAGAAGCTCAGCCCGATGCCCATGCACTCGCCGCGTTCCCGCTTCTCCGCCTGCTCGCGCCGGAGGTCGGCGTACCCGGCGATGTCCAAGGCGACCTTCAGCGTGTGCGCGTAGTCCCCGGAGTCGTACTCCCACCCCGTCGGCGTGGTGTACGGGAACTGCTCGGGCCGGAGCAGGTTCTTCAACCTCAGTTCGGCCGGGTCCATCTCCAGTTCGAGGGCGAGCACATCGACGAGGCGCTCGACGAGGTAGACCGCCTCGGTGACCCGGAACGAGCAGGCGTAGGCGACACCGCCGGGAGCCTTGTTCGTGTACACGCCGGTGACTTCGCAGTGCGCGGCCCGCAGGTCGTAGGACCCGGTGAAGATGTGGAAGAACCCGGCGGGGAACTTCGAGGGCTGGGCCGCCCCGTTGAACGCGCCGTGGTCGGCCAGCACCCTGGCGCGCAGGCCCAGGATCCGGCCATCCTTCGTGGCGGCGATCTCACCGTGCATGTGGTAGTCGCGGGCGAACGAGGTGGACATCAGGTTTTCCGAACGATCCTCGACCCACTTGACCGGCCTGCCGGTCACGATGGAACCGACGACGGCGCAGATGTACCCCGGGTAGATGGGGACCTTGTTGCCAAACCCGCCGCCGATGTCCGGGGAGACGATCCGGATCTTGTGCTCAGGAAAGCCGGTGATCATCGCGTACAGGGTTCGGTGCGCATGCGGGGCCTGCGACGTGGACCAGACGGTCAGCTTCCCGCTGACCGTGTCCATGTCGGCCACCGTGCCGCAGGTCTCCAGCGGAGCGGGATGGGAGCGGGGGTAGAGCATGTCCTGCGCTACCACGACATCCGCCGCGGCGAAGATGGCGTCGGTCGCCACCTTGTCTCCGGCCGCCCAGTCGAAGACGTGGTTGTCCTGCTTGCCCTCCAGGTCATCCCGGATCACCGGGGCACCGGGGTCCAGCGCCTTCGTGGCGTCGATCACCACGGGGAGCGGCTCGTACTCGACGCTGATGAGCTCGAGCGCGTCGCGGGCCGAGTACCGGTCCTCGGCGACCACGAAGGCGACCTCCTGGCCCTGGAACCGCACCTTGTCGGTGGCCAGGACCGCCTGGATGTCGCGGGACAGGGTCGGCATCCAGGCCAGCTTGCGGTCCTCGAGCATCTGGCCGGTGATGACGGCATTGACCTTGGGGTGACCCTCGGCTGCCGTGGTGTCGATCGAGACGATCCTGGCGTGCGCCAGCGGGCTGCGCAGGATCGCGCCGTGCAGCATCCCGGGCAGCTGAATGTCATCGACGAAGGTGCCCTTGCCGCGGATGAAGCGAGCGTCTTCCTTGCGCCGGACCGGCCCGTAGCCCCCGTCCGTCATGCACTCTCCCCGTGGTCGCCGGCCTGGTGGTCATTGGCCCGGTGGTCACTGGCCCCGTGCTCACTGGCCCACAGGACGGATCGCACGATGTTCTCGTAGCCGGTGCACCGGCAGATCTGCCCGGACAGCGCCTCACGGATCTGCGCGGGCGACGGATCCGGATTGTGATCGAGCAGCCACCGGGCTGTCAGCATCATGCCCGGCGTGCAGAACCCGCACTGCAGCCCGTGGCATTCCGCGAAGCCCTGCTGGACCGGGTCGAGGACGCCGTCCCGTTCGAGGCCCTCCACGGTACGCACCCGGTGACCGTCCGCCATGGCCGACAGCACCGTGCAGGATTTCACCGGGGTATCGTCCAGCCATACCACGCAGGCTCCGCAGTTCGACGTGTCACAGCCCCAGTGTGAGCCGGTGAGCCTCAGGTCATCCCGCAGGAAGTGAATCAGCAGCAGCCTCGGCTCCACCTCACGGGAGTACTCGGTCCCGTTGACGTTCACGCTTATCCGCATGTCAGGCATCCCCGGCGCTCGGTGCCGCTGCCGATGACGTTCATCCGCATGTCAGGAATCCGCATGTCAGGCGTCCCGGCCCGGCGCACGCTGTGGACCAGCGCGGCGCAGCGCGCGGCGCAGCGCCCGCGTGGTGAGTTCCTGGGCGAGATGCCGCTTGTAGTCGGCCGGCCCGCGCTGGTCGGAGATCGGGCGGCAGTGCTGGGCCGCGATCTCGCCCGCCCGGGCGAAGCTCGCCTCGGTGGCCGGCGCGCCCTGCAGGAACTCTTCCGCCTCGGCCGCGGCGAAATGC
>DAIRVB010000313.1:0-5681 GCA_036803065.1 Streptosporangiaceae bacterium | reverse complement strand
CGGCTCTCCAGCCAGCCCTCGGCGAACAACTGGGCGTAGGCCGTTGTTACGACCGTTCTGCTCACGCCGAGCGAGACCGCCAGCCCGCGGGTGGACGGAAGCCGCTCACCGGCCACGAGCTGCCCGTCCGCCAGGGCCGCGCGCAGTTGCGTGACGATCTGCGCCGTGAGCGGAGCGGGCCGGTCGTGATCGGCCACCAGCGGCACCTCGACCGGGGCATGCGAGAAAGTGGTCATCTATTCTTCCGCCAAAGTGGCTACAGCTAACAGTCCACTTAGCCGCTACCGTAAACCATCATGGAAGGCGAACTCCCCCTCTCCCCGACCGACCGGACCCAGCTGCGCCGGCTGCGCGAACGTGGCCGGACCGATCGCGCCGACTTGTACGCGGTGCTGGACGCTGGGCTCATCTGCCATCTCGGGGTGGTCATCGACGGTACGCCCGTGGTGCTGCCGACTGGCTACGGGCGCAGCGGCGACACGCTGCTCCTGCACGGGTCCTCGGCCAACCGCAGCCTGGCCAGCGCGGACGGGCAGGACATCTGCGTCACAGTGACTCACCTGGACGGACTGGTCTGCGCCCGCTCGGTCTTCCACCACTCCATCAACTACCGGAGCGCGATGGTGTTCGGCCGGGCGCGGCTGGTCACCGATGACGAGGAGCGGCTGGCAGCGCTCCAGGTCATCACCGAGCAGCTGGTTCCGGGCCGCTGGGCGGCGACCCGGGGCCCGACCGGCAAGGAACTAGCCGCCACCGCCGTGCTCGCCCTGCCGCTGGCGGAATCCTCGGTCAAGGTCCGGACCGGGCCGCCAGGGGACGACGAGGAGGATTACGCCCTGAATGTCTGGGCCGGCGTCCTGCCCGCGGCCCTGATGTTCGGCGCGGCGGAGCCCGACCCGCGGCTGCGCCCGGACGTGGCCGCCCCGCAGCACATCCGGGCGCTGGCCGGCCGGGCCCGCGGCGCGGCCTCAGATACGGCTGTCACCAGCCCGGTCGGCGCGAGAGGTGACTGACATCAGGCGATAGAGGCCTGGCGAGGCTCTAGTCTGGGGGGATGAATGACCGGCTCGTCTGGATCGACTGCGAGATGACCGGGCTTGACATCGAGCGTGACGCCCTGGTCGAGATCGCGTGCATGGTGACCGACGGCGAGCTGGCCCTGCTGGACGACGGCGTGGACCTGGTGATCAAGCCCCCCGCCGAGGCCGTTGACCAGATGGTCGACGTGGTCCGCGACATGCACACGGCCTCTGGGCTGCTTGAGGAACTGGCCGCCGGGGTCACCCTCGCGGAGGCACAGGAGCAGGTGCTCGGCTACGTCCGCGGGCACATAGCCGAGCCGCGCAGGGTGCCGCTGTGCGGCAACTCCATCGCGACGGACCGGACCTTCATCGCCCGCGACATGCCTGAGCTGGATGCCTTCCTTCATTACCGGATGGTCGATGTGTCGAGCATCAAGGAACTTGCCCGCCGCTGGTACCCGCGCGCCTACTTCGCGAGCCCGCCGAAGCATGGCGGCCACCGGGCGCTCGCGGATATCAGGGAAAGCATCCAGGAACTCAGGTACTACCGCGAGGCGATCTTCGTCCCGCCGCCGGGCCCGGATTCGGCGACCGCGCGGCAGATCGCCGCCAGGTACGCTCTGCAGGCAGGCCGCCGCGGCGGCCCCGAAGCCGCGGGAACGCCCCATGGCGCCGGGGAGGCCAAGGGGGATTCCGGTTCGGCCCGGTGACCGGGCGCCGCTATGCTTCATGCAGCCGCAGGCGATGATGGGCGTAGCTCAGTTGGTTGCAGGCAATGGTGGGTGTAGCTCAGTTGGTTAGAGCGCCAGGTTGTGGTCCTGGATGTCGTGGGTTCGAATCCCATCACTCACCCCACTCGCGAGGGGGCTGCGCCCCCTCGCGTTCGCCGTCAGGTGCCCAGCCGGTCTCGCGTCCGCCGTCATGTCCCAGCTGACCACGCTGCTCGAACGCTGGCGTGACGACCTCGCCGCCTGGGCCATCCCCGAGCAGATCTCCTCCGCGGTCGCCGAATCCCCCTGGGTGCTGCCCCGGCAGGTGTTCGCGCGCCGGGCGGACCGGCTGCGGGCGGATCCGGCCGGGCCCTCCTACGAGCGAGCGCGGGATGCCCTGGATCCGGCGGGAAGCCTGCTCGATATCGGCGCAGGCGCCGGGGCCGCCTGCCTGCCGCTGGCTTCCCGCACCACCGCGCTCACCGCGGTGGACACCGACGCGCAGATGCTCGCGCTGCTCGCTGAGCGCGCGGAGCCGATGGGTTTCGCCAGCCGGATGGTGTCCGGCAGGTGGCCGGACGTCGCCGGGCAGATCGACCCGGCCGACGTGGTGACCTGTCACCACGTCACGTACAACGTGCCCGGCATCGAGCCGTTCATTACCGCGCTGACCAGCCACGCGCACCGCCGGGTGGTCGTCGAGATGGCCACCGTGCATCCCCTTTCCTCACTCAACCCGCTGTGGCTGAGATTCCACGGGATCACCCGGCCGCAGGCGCCGACGGCGATGGACCTCCTGGCGATCCTGTCCGCGATGGGTCTGCAGGCAAGGCACACTGGGTGGAATCGCCCGGCTGAGCGCGATTACGCCAGTGCCGGCGAGCTCGTGGAGGTGACCAGGCGCAGGCTGTGCCTGCCCCCCGAGCGCGCCAGCGAGGTGGAAGCGGCGCTCAAGGACCTGGGCACCCGGCCAGGGTGCCCAGCTGACCTGGGATCGTCCGGGCGCGAAGTGGTCACGATCTGGTGGGAGGGCTCGGCGTGAGCGATTGGTCAGGTCAATGGTTCCGCGATCCGAAACCGCGTCCGCCTGCGGACGACCGCCCGGGCATCGGCAGCGAGCCGACCGTGGGCTTGCCCTCAAGGGGCGCGCAGGGATCCAGCGCGGCGGCCAGTAACTGGCCCCAGCAGCCCCGGCCGGGCGCCGGGGCGGCGGCCACCCGATCCCGCCAGGCCCCGGGATCGGTGTCCGCTTACCGCGGTGGCGGGAAGCGCAGGCTGCGCCCGGGCCGGATCGTGAAGATCGTCGCCCTGCTGGTCGTTGTCGTCCTGGTGCTGGCCATCGGGATGTACTTCTATCTCGACTCGAAGCTGACCAGGGCCAACGTCCTGGTGGACTACGCGGGCCGCCCGGTCGCCTCCGCTGGCCAGAACTGGCTCATCACCGGCTCGGACAGCCGGGCGGGGCTGACCCCGGCCCAGGAAGCCCAGCTCGCCACCGGGCATGACGTCAGCGGCCAGCGGTCCGACACGATCATGCTCCTGCACATCCCGTCGAACGGCGGCCGGGCCGTGCTGATCAGCCTGCCCCGCGACTCCTACCTGCCGATTCCCGGGAACGGGAGCAACAAAATCAACGCCGCGTTCGCGTTCGGCGGCGGCAAGCTACTCGCCGAGACCGTGCAGAACGGCACCGGCCTGCAGATCAACCACTACATGAGCATCGGCTTCGGCGGGCTGGTCAACGTGGTCAACGCGGTCGGCGGGGTGCGGATGTGCCTGCCGTCCGCGATGGTCGACCCCGCCGCCGGCCTCAACCTGAAGGCAGGCTGCCAGACGCTCGACGGGGCGCAGGCCCTCGGCTTCGTACGGAGCCGGCATCTGTTCGCCAACCAGGACCTGCAGCGGGTCCAGGACCAGCGGCTCTTCCTGCGCGCGCTGCTCAGCAAGCTGACCAGCACCAGCACCCTGATCAACCCCTTCTCATCGGTGCCGGCCGGGTTCGGGGCCGCACAGGCGCTCACCGTGGACCAGGGCACCCACCTGTACCAGCTCATCCAGGTCGCGTTCGCGCTGCGAAACCCGGAGACCGGCACTGTGCCCATCGGCGGCTCGGCTGCTCTGGCCGTGGGCGACGTCCTGCTCTGGGACCACACGAAGGCGCCGGAACTCTTCAACGCCCTGAAGAACGACCAGCCCGTACCCGCGGGGCTGCTGACCGGCTCATAGACCGCGCCCGCCGGCTAAGGCGGCCGCCAAATCCAGGAGACGCGCTGGCGGCCCTCCGGGGAACTAAAGCTTGTTCAGGCCATTTGCGCCCCTTGCGCTCATTAGGGTCATGTTCGTACCATGCGTCGAATCGCATCTCGCTGGTAGCAGCGGCCCGGAGGACAGATGAGGACTGGCAGCATTCCCAGAATGATCCGCCCGCTCGGGCTTTCCACGCGCGAGGCGGAGATCATGACTCTCATCGCGGAAGGGCACTCCAACGGCGAGATCGCCAGCCAGTTGGTCCTCGCCGAGAAGACCGTCAAGAATCACGTCAACCGGATTTACGCGAAGCTCGGTGCCGGCTCCCGCGCGGCCGCCATCTCCCGCTGGGACAACGTACGCAACGACCCGCCGTGACACCGCCTGCACGGGGGGCCTGAGAGCCCCCAGGCACAGCCCTGCGCTCTCGGGCATGTGATCATGAGATCAGCCCCAGCGTGCCTTCAGGGAATCCTCAGGAAAGTGAACGAAGATTTAACCCATGACCTCCTCCTCAGACGATGAGCGGAAGCAGCCGGGTGCCCGGCTGCTGGTTGTCGAGGACGAGCCGAACATCCTCGAGTTGCTCTCGGCCAGCCTTCGTTACGCCGGATTCGACGTGGTCACCGCCGCGGCCGGGACGGAGGCGGTCCAGGCGGCGCAGCGGCACCGGCCCGACCTGATCGTGCTCGACGTGATGCTGCCGGACATGGATGGCTTCGACGTCATCCGGCGGCTGCGCGGCGGCGGCACCCGGATTCCCGTTGTCTTCCTCACCGCGCGGGACGCCATGGAGGACAAGGTCCGTGGCCTGACCCTCGGCGGGGACGACTACGTGACCAAGCCATTCAGCCTGGAAGAGGTCATCGCGCGGATCCGCGCGGTGCTGCGGCGCACCCGGGGCGACGGCGCTGAGCCGACGCCGCGGCTGAAGTTCGCCGACCTCGAACTGGATGAGGAAAGCCACGAAGTGTGGCGGGCCGGCCAGCACATCCAGCTCTCGCCGACGGAGTTCAAGCTGCTCAGGTACTTCATGGGCAACGCGAACCGGGTCCTGTCCAAGATGCAGATCCTCGACCACGTATGGGACTACGACTTCCGCGGGGACACCGGCATCGTGGAGTCGTATGTGTCGGTGCTGCGCCGCAAGGTGGACAGCGCCGAGCCCCGGTTGATCCACACGCTGCGCGGCGTCGGCTACGTGCTCAGGCTCCCATCATCGTCCTAGAGGCAGCCTGATCATGTCGTTCACGTCAGGGCGGGGCAGTGTCTGGGAGCGGCTCAGGCGACTCCCCGACCGCACACCGCTACGTGTCAAGATGATCACCGCCCTGCTCGCGTTGGTCGCTATCGCCTTGGCCACCATCAGCATCGCCGGCCTGATCGTGTTCCAGAGCTACCTCCGGGACCAGGCCGCCCACCAGGTGAACGTCATCTTCGGCCAGCGGGCGAGTCAGCTGAGTGGTCAGTCAGGTAATTTCCCGCACAGCGGCCTACGCACCGACGATTTTGGTCTGTACGGGAACTACCTGGTGGAACTGCTCAACTCCCAGGGCCAGGTGCTCGCCCCCCCGGGAGCGAGCGGGGGCGGTCCGGTCGTGCCGACCTCCAAGGACTGGCTCAAGGCCCACTCGGGGCAGCTGGTCATCGTGCCCGGGCAGTCCGGCAGCGACAACTGGCAGATCATCGCCAAGCAGTACAC
>DAIRVB010000312.1:0-5715 GCA_036803065.1 Streptosporangiaceae bacterium | reverse complement strand
CGCGAACCTGCTTCTCGCGGCCAAGTTCGGCGTCCCGGTCTGCCCGCATGCGGGCGGTGTCGGCCTGTGCGAGATGGTCCAGCATCTGTCGATGTTCGATTACGTCGCCCTGTCGGGGACGACCGACGGCCGCCAGATCGAGTGGATCGACCACCTGCACGAGCATTTCACCGCGCCCGCCCGCGTACACCGGGGACGGTACGTCACGCCGACCACACCCGGGACGTCCGCGGAGTTCAGGCCGGAGTCGCTGAGGGAGTTCTCATTCCCCGACGGGGCCGCGTGGCGCTCAGGCACATGATCGTTGACGCGCATCACCACGTATGGGACCCCGGTACCCGGGCGCACACCTGGCTCGACTCGCTGCCCGGACTGCGCCGCCGGTTCAGCGCGGCCGACTTCGCCCTGGTCGCCGCGGACCACGGGGTAACGGCCAGCGTGCTGGTCCAGGTCCTCGCCAGCGCGGCGGAGACCGGGGAATTCCTGGCCCTGGCGGCCACGCCAGGCGTGGTTACGGGCGTGATCGGCTGGGCCGACCTGACCGCCCCCGGCGTGGCTGACGAGATAGGCCGGCTGCGGCAGCTGCCCGGCGGCGGCAGCCTCGTCGGCCTCCGCCACCTGGTCCAGGACGAACCGGATCCCGGCTGGCTCGACCGGCGTGATGTGCGGCGCGGGATACGGGCCGTCGGCGACGCTGGCCTGGCCTACGATCTGCTGGTGCGCCCGGCGCAACTGCCCGCCGCGCTGCGGGTGGCCAGCGACTGTGCCGACGTGCGCTTTGTCCTCGACCATGGGGCGAAGCCGGACATCGCGTCCGGCCAGCTTGAGCCGTGGTCCAGCCTGGTGGCCGACCTGGCTCGCAGGCCGAACGTGACATGCAAGCTGTCCGGGCTGGTGACCGAGGCGGGGTCCGGCTGGACGGTGCCGCGGATCGTCCCGTACGCCGCCCGGCTGCTGGAATGCTTCGGGCCCGGCCGCCTGATGTTCGGCTCCGACTGGCCGGTCTGCACCCTGGCCGCCAGCTACGGCGAGGTACTAGCCCTGGCCAGGGAGGCGCTGGGTGACCAGCTCAGCCCCGCCGAACTCGACGCCGTTTTCGCCGGCAACGCGATCACTACCTACGGCCTCGCCCCCGGCCGGCCAGCAACTTATCATGAGTTACGACCAGGCAAACCGGTACAAAACCGGGCGTGATCATGGTCGTAACTCATGACAAGAACCCCATGGCTGGATACGGCGCCCGGGTTGGATGGGATTCGGTCAGCCGATTCCCGTGTCAGTGAGCGGTACGCCACTGGGCAGGCCCGCCCTGACCCGCCGGGCGGACGGGCCGGGATAGCGGGGGCGTGGGAGCGTTCTTCAGAGCACGGAGGCCAGCCACTGCTCCACGCTGGCGATGTGCACGGTCGACCAGGACCTGGCGACCTCGGGGTCGTGCGAGGCGAGGGCGTCCAGGATGGCCCGGTGCTCGGCGAGCGTGCGCTCCCTGGCGCCCGCCTGGGTCAGGCCACGCCAGACCCGGGCCCGGAACGTCGGCCCGGACAGCGACTCCAGCAGTGAGCACAGCACCGAGTTCCCGCAGCAGGCCGATATCCGCCGGTGGAACTCCAGGTCGTTGGCGACCAGGTCTTCCACCTCGGGATGAGGACCGAGGCTGTCCAGCAGCCTGCCGAGGCCCTCGATCTCCTCCTCGCCGATGCGCTCCGCCGCCATGGCCGCCGCCACAGGCTCCAGGATCCGCCTGACCTGCAGGAACTCAAGCACCGTCCCGTCACGATGGAAATCGACGATGAAACTGAGCGCCTCCAGCAGGAGGGGCGGCTGCAGGCTGGTCACGTAGGTGCCGTCGCCGCGCCGCACATCAAGGATGTTGACCAACGACAATGCCTTGACCGCCTCACGCAGGGAACTGCGCGAGAGCCCTAGCTCAGCGGCGAGATCCGCCTCCTTGGGCAGCCGGTCCCCCGCGCGCAGCGTGCCCGAGACGATCATTGACTTGATCTTCTCGATAGCCTCGTCGGTGAGCGCCACGGCAGTATCCTCCGCTCAGCCCTGTCCGCCCAGCCGCGGCCCGTATCACCCACAAGGACGTTCGGACACATCCGATGTTTGCCCGAGTATGGCATACGCTGCTGAACGGATCCTCAGGCGGCTGACGCGAAGGAGCACATGGCGGACAACGGACCCCCGGGGAACAAACCTCCGGACAGCGAATCCACCGACAGCGAATCCACGGTCGAGTTGCGGGCGGAAGCCGAGACCTGTCTGCGCGCCCTGGCCGGGGAGAAAGCCAGGCTGCGCGACGACCAATGGACGGCGATCAGCGCCCTGGTCGCGCAGCGGCGCCGGGCCCTCGTGGTCCAGCGCACCGGCTGGGGCAAATCCGCGGTGTACTTCGTGGCCACGGTGCTGCTGCGAGCCCGCGGCGCGGGCCCGACCGTCATCGTCTCGCCACTGCTCGCCCTGATGCGCAACCAGATCGAGGCGGCCGCCCGGGCCGGCATCCGCGCGCGCACCGTCAACTCGGCGAACGTCGATGAGTGGGATGAAACGTACGCGGAGATCGCCGCCGGTGCGATCGACGTGCTGCTGGTGAGCCCGGAACGGTTGAACAACCCGGGCTTCCGCGACCTGGTGCTGCCGAAACTGGCCGCCACCGCCGGGATGCTCGTGGTGGACGAGGCGCATTGCATCTCGGACTGGGGACACGATTTCCGTCCCGACTACCGCCGCCTCGCGACGCTCCTCGCCGAACTGCCGCCCGGCGTGCCGGTCCTGGCCACCACCGCGACCGCGAACGCCCGGGTGACCCGGGACGTCGCCGAGCAGCTCGCGACCGGGACCGACGGCGAGGCGCTGGTGCTGCGCGGCCCGCTCGACCGCGACAGCCTCCGCCTCGCCGTGGTCCGGCTGCCCACCGCGCCGCAGCGGCTCGCCTGGCTGGCCGAGCATCTCGGGGACCTGGAGGGCTCCGGGATCATCTACACGCTCACCGTCGCGGCCGCCCACCAGACCGCGGCCCTGCTCCGCGAGGCCGGCCACGACGTCGCCGCCTACACCGGGCGTGATGACCAGGCCCAGCGTCTGGCCGCCGAGCAGTCCCTGCTGGCTGGCGAGCTCAAAGCCCTCGTGGCGACCAGCGCGCTCGGCATGGGGTTCGACAAGCCCGACCTGAAGTTCGTGGTCCACCTGGGCGCGCCGCAGTCACCGGTCGCCTACTACCAGCAGATCGGCCGGGCGGGACGGGCCGTGCCCCGGGCCGACGTGATCCTTCTGCCGGGCACCGAGGACCGCGACATCTGGGCCTACTTCGCCTCCCTGGCCTTCCCCGCGGAGTCCGTGGTCCGCGCCACCCTGGCCGTGCTGGAGGAGGCTGGGCGCCCGCTGTCGTCAAGCGCGCTAGAGACGCGGATCGACCTGAGCCGTGCCCGGATGGAGATGATGCTCAAGGTCCTCGACGTCGACGGGGCGGTGCGCCGGGTCAGCGGCGGTTGGACCGCGACCGGCCAGCCGTGGGCCTACGACGCCGACCGCTACGAACGGGTGGCCGCGGAGCGCGACCGCGAGCAGCGCGCCATGCTTACCTACCTGCAGACCGCGGACTGCCGGATGGAGTACCTGCGCCGCCAGCTCGACGACCCAGCGGCGGCGCCGTGTGGGCGCTGCGACAACTGCACCGGGCAGCACTGGCCAGACGACGTCTCAGGGGCGGGCGCCGCGGCCGCCCGGGACCGGCTGCTGCGGCCCGGCGTGGAGATAACCCCGCGGCGGATGTGGCCGGCCGGCATGCCAGGCCTCGGCGTCGAGGTATCAGGCAAGATCTCGCCCGGCCAGGCCTCGGAACCCGGCCGCGCACTCGGCAGGCTGGCTGGCATCGGGTGGGGCGCCCGGTTGCGCCCGCTACTGGAGTCCGGTGCGGCCGGCAGTGCGGCTGAAAATCGCGTTGTGGATGGTGGGGGGTTTCTGGACGGGCCGGTGCCGGACGATGTTTTCCAGGCGCTGGTCACGGTTCTGTCGGCGTGGGACTGGGCGCAGCGCCCGGCCGGGGTGGTCACGCTGCCGTCGCGGACCAGGCCGCGACTGATCGCCAGCCTGGGCGAGCAGATCGCGGCGATGGGGAAACTGCCGTACCTGGGCTCGCTGGGTTACGCGGATGGCGGGCCAGGCCCGCGGCAGCATAACAGCGCGCAGCGGCTGCAGGCGCTCTGGCACACACTGGTGGTCCCGGAACCGGTCCGCGTCGCCGTGGCCGGGCTCGGCGGCCCGGTGCTCGCCGTCGATGACCTGGTCGAAACGGGCTGGACGATGACCGTCGCCGCGAAGCTGCTCCGCGACGCCGGCGCACCCGCCGTGCTCCCGCTGGCCCTCGCGGTCACCACCGGCTGATAGCTGGCGGCGGTCGTCAGCTGACCGCTGCCAGCCGCTGGCCGTCAGGTTCTGACCGGCTCGGCCACCGGCTCGGGCAGGCGGTCGCCGTCGCGGATGCCATAGCGCGCATAGACCCGGCGCAGCGGGCGGGGCAGCCACCAGTTGGCCCGGCCCAGCAGCCGCATGGTCGCGGGCACCAGCAGCACCCGCACCACGGTGGCGTCGATGACCAGGGCCACGATCATGCCGACGCCCATCAGCTTGATGAACGTGATCCCGGATGCGGAGAACGCGCCGACCACGATCACGAGCAGCAGGGCCAGGCTAGTGATGATGCCACCAGTCCGCTGCAGCCCGCCGGCCACCGACGCGGTGTTGTCCCCGGTGAGGTCGTACTGCTCGCGGATCCGGGACAGCAGGAACACCTCGTAGTCCATGGACAGCCCGAAGATGATCGCCAGCATGAGGATGGGCATGGTCGGTTCGATCGTCCCGGTGGCGGTGAACCCCAGCAACCCAGACAGGTGCCCCTCCTGGAAGATCCAGACGATCACCCCGAACGTCGCCGACAGCGACAGCACATTCATCACGATCGCCTTGACCGGCAGGACGACCGAGCCGAACGCGAGGAACAGCAGCACGAACGTGGCCAGGCAGACCACCAGGGCCATCCACGGCAGCGTTGCGCCGAGGCTGCCCAGCTCATCCACGAGTGCCGCGGTCGCACCGCCGACGAGCACCTGTGCACCGGCCGGGGCGGGCACGGACCGCACCCGCGTGACGAGGGCGCGCGCCGCTGCGGACGTCGCATTGGCGCCATAACGGAGGTCCACCCGCGCGACATCTCCATGCACGCCGGTGACCTGTGCGCCGGTCACACCCGGGAGGTGGGCCACGCGGCTGAGGTAACCGGCCAGCGCGGCCTGCTGCGCTGGCCCGGTGGCCGGGGCGCCGAAGCTGACGACGGCCTCGATCGGGGTGGTCGAGTTGGCCGGGAAGTCCCGGGTGAGCGCGTCCTGCACGATGTGCGGGGCGGCGCTGGCGGGCAGGGCCCGCGCGTCGGTGCCCCCCCAGGTGATGTGCCGGAACGGGGAACCGAGAGCGAGCAGGGCGACAACGATCACGACGACATAGGCCACGGGCCGGCGCATGACGCTGTGCGCGATCCGGTACCAGGCGCCGGTCTCGCCGCTCTGCTGACCGCCGGAGGCGCGCGCCGAGCGCCTGATGCGCAGGGCGTTCACCCGGTGGCCGAGGACGGCGAGCAGCGCGGGCATGACCGTCAGCGCGGCGAGCATGTCGACCACCACGGTCGCCACGCCCCCGTAGCCCATCGAGCGCAGGAAC